>JAJFUB010000008.1 GCA_021372615.1 bacterium
TGTCCACGAACAACACGCGTCGCTGCCAGCTGACGGGCTTGACCGGGGCGAAGGAGTAGCTGCTGACGAAGAGGCTGGTGTGGTCGCCATGCTCCCAGCGGTTCGTCAGCGGGGCCTTCGACTCCATCGGGATCGAGCCCACGAACTCGTCCACGCCGTCTACGGTGATCGTGTTGTGCAGGAAACCGGAGCCCTGCCGCGAGATGAACGAGTCGGGGGTGTTGGCGGCATAGCGGGTGCCGGAGGGGTCAATGATGAACTTGGCGCCCAGGGCCGTGATGACAAAGCTGAGACGGTCGCCATGGCAGTGGGTCGTGCCCCACGGCCCGCCGTCAATCGCCATGTAGCAGGCCTGCGGCGTCCAGTCGCTGCGCATGGTGTAGTAGCCGCACCAGGCCTCCTGCCCCGGCACGGGCCAGACCGTGAAGGGCGGCACAGGGTCAGCCGCCTTGCCCAGCACGGTCGGCGCCCACGGCAGGTCCGTCCAGGCAGCGACCTCGGGGTTGAGGGCGCCTTGCACCTTGCCAGCGTACAGGTCGCCGAACGACGGTAGCCAGCCGGTCGGGTCGCTCAGCGCGGCCAGGCACGTCACCATCGCCCCCAGCCGCGGCTTGAGCGCCTGGATGGCCGGCCGGTCGCGCAGGCCCCACGCCATCTCCTGCATCTCGCGTGAGGTCCCCATCGAGTACGCCGTGGTCAGTTCCACGCACATGCCGTCGGGGTAGAACGACTGGGTGATGTACTGGGCGGCCAGCTCGGCGCTGAAGTCCAGCCAACGCTGGGCCTGAGGGAAGTCCTGCAGGACGGTCGCGGCCATCGCCAGCCCCCGGATCATGGCGCAGCCGCCGTTGTGCCGCATGTCCACCCATGTCTGGATCTGGGTGGCCATGTACCCGCACTCCTGGTACAGCCGGTGCAGGATCGTGAGCAGTTCCTCATCCGTCACGTCCGGCGAAGTGCGGATCAGGGGCAGCGTATCGGACAGCTCCCAGAAGCGCTCGGGCAACATGCACCAGTACCAGGGCTTGGCGACGGTGGTGTGGCTGACCCAACCGGTCTTGCTGGACTGGCCCACGAAGTCGGCGATGGGGTAGGCCGCGATGTACCCGAGAACGTGGTCCACGAGGAAGCGCAGGTACCTGCGGTCGCGGGTGTGGTGGTAACTGTAGCGCGGGGCGATGAGCAGGGGCATCCGGGTGACGCACGACAGCGGGCAGTCGTGCCAGTCTATCCCGGTGGGCGGGGCGTCGTAGACGCTGTAGCCATCGTTGAAGTGCCCGGCCAGGGCCGCCTCAGCGGTGCCGTTCTTGTAATCCGCCTTGCGCGCGATGGCCTCCCAGTCCGTGAGGAAGGGCGACTGCAGCGGCCGCTGGCGCCAGTAGGCGATGAAGGCCCGCTCCGCTCGCGGCAGGTCATTGGCCTCCAGGGCCTGCTTGACCCCAGCCAGTTCGGGCCGGGTCAGGTCAAGCCGGCGGAGGAAGTCCTCGCGGGGGACGAGGAAGGAGGCGTCGGGTTGGGCATGTGCGAGCCCGGCGGTTACTGCTGCCATCAGCCAGAGCCACCTCATTCTTGCCGTCCTTTGGTCTACTGAGTACCTACTTCCCCACCGCCAGCTTCACCGACTTCCAGATGCCGCCCGCCAGGGCCTCGTTGCCCACGCGCACGACGATGGTGTTCCTCGCGCCGGGCTTCAGCAGCCCCGTCACCTTGATGGGGAAGCGCTTGTCCCAGCCCTGGTCGCCGCCGATGTCGTGCTCACCAGCCTTCACGCCGGTCACGTACACCCACGCCGCCTCGTCCACAGCCCCGAACCAGAGCCACGCGTCCTTGCCCGGCGGGACGCTGAACTGCGGCGTGTCCCAGTCCAGACGGTACCAGGCGAAGCCGACGTACTGGACCTTCTGCTCGTCCCAGAACTTGCCGATCTGCAGCGCCTGCCAGTCCTTGAGGTCGGTGGCTGGCAGGAACCACTGCTCCTTGAGGCCGACATTCGCCTTGTCCAGGCGGAAGCGCCACTCCCGGGGCAGGTCGGCCACGAAGCTGTACTTGGCGTTCAGGTCGCCGAAGGTGCTCTCATCGTCGTAGCCCGGCTGGCTGGCAGCGGACGGGCCGCCGCCGGGCGGGCCGGGGTCGCCCTTGATCTGCCGCAGGCCCACCGTGCTGTCCTCTATCACGTGCGGGCGGCGTGCCTCGCGCAGGGCCTTGCGGTAGCCGTACGGCACGCGCGTGTGCGTCCACCACAGCGGCTTCTCGGTGTAGATCCACACGTACTGGTCGGTCACGTCCAGGCCGCTGAAGACCGAGTAGGCGAACTCGTCGGGGGTGAAGTAGTTGGCGTCGAAGTCGGCGGCGTTGGTGTGCCAGCCGTAGCGGCGGAAGTTCATGTCCATCCAGATGCCGAACGCCACCTGGATGTGCCGGGCGTAGGCTTCCGGGACGCCGGTGACCTGCGCCATCTTCTCGCGGACGACCTGCCGCGCCTGCTCGAACTGGCTGTGCTTGCGGAAGCCATAGGCGCCCTCATAGCCGTCCACGATGGTCGTCTTGGGCGCCGCGGCCTCGAACATGCCATCCAGGAAGCTCTTGAGCAGGCCATAGGGGGCCTTGGGACGGCTCGCGACCGTGCCGGTGATCGTGTAGGCGTAGGTGAGCATCATGGTGATGTCGGGGTACTCGCTGTTGACGGCCTGCATGAACTCGCGCCCGCGCTGCCGCACCTTGGCCTCGTACTCCGCGAAGCTCCCCGGATGCAGCTTGTTTTGCTCGGCGTAGTTGAACAGGGCCTTGTGGTACATCTCGACATCGAACATGAAGCCCTTGCAGCGGCCCTCCCTGGCCAGTCGCGCCGCGAGCTTCGCGTTGCTGCACACCGTCGCCATGCCCGCGTCGTCGAACCAGTCCACATCGCCCGGGCAGACGTTGAACCGCACGAAGTTGTCGGTCATGCGCACGAAGCGACAGGCCTGCAGGTCTGCCAGACTCCCGGCCAGGTCACTCCACTCGAACCGTGTCTTGCTCCAGCACGCCCAGGCGAAGTTGACCGGCTTGCCGTCACGCACGGCGTCGGCGTGGAAGATGACGCCATCGAAGCCGAGGCGGTCCATCTCCTGGCAGTGCTCGCGCATGAACGCCGGGCCGGGCTCGTCCCAGCCCCACTCGAGGAGCTTCTTGCCCGGCGGCAGCACCCGCGCCTCAGGCGCCGCGATGGCCGCCGCCACAGCACTCAGCAGCCCGAACACAATGGCCAACCTGCGCATAGCGTCACTCCTCCCGGGCCGTGCCGACCCCGGTCGTTGCCGTGCCCAGCCGTTGCCGTCCCCAACCCCCAATGCCTAGTCCCCAATGCCTAGTACGCGTCCCCGAAGTTGCTCTCGAAGTACTGACCCGTCCCGGTCACACCGAAGGTCCGGGTGGAGCTGGGGAAGGCCTTGATGCCCAGCCCCAGGCGGATCTCGCCGGTGGTGTTACTGTAGTACAGTTGCGCAAGCATGCAGTGCAGGTCGCGGGTGATGCGGATGTCGGCCTGGTCCAGCCCTCCCGAGCCGGTGTAGCCGCCCAGGAACTGCACGCGCCACTTGTCCGAGGGGGACCAATCGGCATCGAGGCTCACATTGGTCAGCTCCGACTCGTCCAGGTTGTAGTTGACGGTCAGGGACGACCACCAGGTACGCCGGGTGGCGAAGATCCAGCGCAGATTGAGGGGACGGAACTTGGAGTTCTGGATGCTATAGCCGGTCTGTAGCTCGACCCGGTCGCGCGGCGAGAACAGGAACTCACCACGCAGCATCGCATCGTGGTAGTAGCCGTTCTCGATGTCCCGCCCGCCGGTGAGGCTCACCCGCATCCGGTCGGTGACGAGCCGCACCGCCTCGAAGGTCAGGGAACACGCCGGACTCGCGAGGTCAATGCGGAGCGGTGAGTAGCCCTCGGGGTGGCTGTAGTAGAAGTTCAGCCGCGTCTGCCAGTAGCTGGGAAGCTGCAGGCGGTACTCCATATGGGCGTCGGCGATCCACTGCGCGGCGTCCTCATAGAGCATCTGGCGGAAGCGGGCCGCGGTCCGCAGGCTGGCCCGCTTGCCGAACTCCCGCGTGACCCCCGGCAGGCTGATCTCCAGGCCCGTGCGGTAGGTCTGCAGGTCGTCCGGCTGCTGGTCGAAGTACCCCAGGTAGGCCGTGGCATTGAGGTTGCTGCCAAGCAGCCTCAGACCCTTCATCCGGTTGCCGTCGGTGGTCAGGGTCAGGTCCGGTAGCCGGCTGAGGCCATAGTAGGTGTCATCGCCGGTGTAGGCGTTGCCATCTACGTCGAAGCGCTGGTTGGACGACAGGCTGGCGCTGAAGGTCGGGAACTCCCGGCGCCAGGTGAACTGTGTCTCGAGCTCCTGGTTCGCCGCCTCCTGGGTCGTGTAGGCCGAGCTCTGGTAGCTGGCGCGGATCTCCCAGTCGCCCGAGGCGCCCGTCTGCTGCCGGTGGCTGAAGGTGCTCGAGTAGCGCTGGCTGGCGCTCACGTCGTACAGCAGTTCGGAGTGCTGCACGCTCAGCGACGTGTGGGCCTGGCGCGTGTCGTTGCGCAGCGTCAGGTCGCCCGACAGAGACTGCGACGTGCTGCCATAGGCGCTGTTTTGCTGGAAGCTCATGTTCATGGTGCTGGTGAGGGGGTCGCTGTACTGCCCCCGGTACACCAGCCTGCCGGTGAAGCTGCCCTGCGACGGCTCCGAAAACAGCGACACCTCGGCATGTTGCTTGCCGATGTCGAGCGTGTGGTCCACGCCGACCCCGATCCCGCGCTTCTGGGTCAGGTTCAGGCGGAGGACCCCGGCGTTCTCATCGTTGAGTGAGTAGCCATAGGCGAACTTGGCGTAGTAGCCCTCGACGTCGTTCTGCCCGACCTCCGGGAGGAAGCGGTTGTCCTGGCGCCGCAGCGAGAGCCGGAGGTCCCACGGGTAACGGATCAGCAGGTGGCCGTAGAGATACAACGCGGGGCGCTGGAAGACGACGTAGTCGTCCGGCGCTACGGTGATGCGACGCGACCGCAGCATCCAGTGCGGGTCGGGCCAGATGTCGCAGCTTGTCCCGACGCCGGTTGTCGCCACTACGCGGTCGGGCTGCCCGACCACCTCCTCGGCGCGGACATACATGGGGGCCACGACCTGCCCCTGGAAGTAGTCGGGGTCCACCTTCGCCGCCGACTGCCTGGCGCTGAACTCCTCGGTCTCCAGGTTCAGGCGCAGTTCGGCCGCGGTGGCGCTGTACAGCTTGCCCGCCATCTGCACGTCGCCGCTGAAGGTGCCCCAGACCCGTTCCTTGTCCAGTCGGCCGACGAAGCTCTGGACGGTGATATCCTGGTAGCGCACCTCGACATGGCCCTGGGCCTCGGTCGCGCCGTCCACATAGCGCACTGCGTCGGCATGCAGGCGCACCTGCTCGGGGTTGTCGAGGGGCAGGGGCTTCTTGCCGTCCGACGTCGCCGGCGTGGGCTGCAGGGGGTTGGGCCCCGGCGCGGCCCCCGGGCCGGGGGGGGGTCCTCCCGGTGGCGGTGGGCCGCCGGGGGAGGGTGTCGGTGTCCCGGTGGGAGCCGTCGGGGTTCCGGACGGCGCCGGGGTGGGGGAAGGGGGTGGCGGTCGGGAGGCCACCTGGGCCGCGGCGCGCAGGCGCTGCTTGTCCGCGCCGGCGGGGGCCTGGCAGAAGCTCGGCGGCGCGAGCGGGTTGGTCAGGGACGGCAGAGCGGTGGCTGACGGTTCCATCGCCTCGACCGCCGCCTCGTACTGCCCCTGGGCCAGTCCGGCTGCCGGCAGCATGAAGGCCAGCCCGAGCGGCAGAAGCCACCGGACCAGCCACAGACAGCCGCGCTGCCGCCGTTGAGTGTCGTGCATGAAACAGGTCAATAGATGGTGAGGACTGCGATGCGGGGCTGCGATGTGCGTAGCCGGGTCTGTCCCCGGACCCGGAGCGGCTTACCTTTGCTTCCAGATGGCCACCAGGGCCGCGCCCAGGAACAGCGCGTCCTGTCCCCAGGTGGCCAGCAGGGGCGGGATAGCGCCCGACGTCGCCAGCATTCTCGTCCACAGCATCGTCACGTAGAAAACGAAGACCACCAGGATCGTGGCCAACACGCCCACCAGGCTCTGGCCGCGACCGAAGCGCCACGTCACCGGGCCGGCGATGAAGGCGAACACCACGCACGAGAACGCCATCGCCAGCCGCGAGTGCATCTCCACCACGTACGACCGCCCCGCCCCGCGTCCCCCGGCCTCCGCCTGCCGCCGTCGCTGCTGCAATTCGGCCAGCGTCAGGTCCTCCATCTGGTTGCTGCGGAAGGACGAGGCGCCGCCGACGTGCGTCAGGTCAATGCTCGTCGAGTCCGAGTCGACCCAGGTGAGGCCGCCGGTGGAGTCGAGCGCATAGAACCGGGGCGTCGGCACCTGCAGCGTCGTCGCCCCGAACCGCGCCTCAGGCGCCCACATCAGCGCCGGAGGAGCGTCCGGTCGCAGCAGGAAGCCGTGGACCCCGTAGATCGTGTCCCGCCGCTCGTCCACACCCTCCACGTACAGCACCAGCCCGCGCCCGGTATCCAGGAACTGATGCGGCTTGAACACCAGCGTCTTCTGCTGCAGCACCACATCTCGCAGCAGGGCCTCGGAGGCCTGACGGGCGTTCGGTGCGGCCGCGCCGCTCAGCCAGACCGAGAGGCCCATCGCCAGCAGCCCCAGCACGGCCGCCGGCGCAAGGAGCCGCACCGGGCTGGCCCCGCCGGCGCGCACCGCGATGATCTCGTGATCCCGCGCCAGCCGGTTCAGCGCCAGCGACGCAGCCAACAAGGTCGCCACGGGCAGAGCCATGATCGTGGCGCCGGGCAACTGGTAGCCGATGTAGCGCACGACGCCCCACAGCGGCACGTGGTGGTCCACCAGGATCTCGATCGCCAGGAACAGCATGTGGCCCGTGATGAGCACCGCGAAGGTCAGCAGACCACCCACGAAGGGCCAGAACATCTCGGCGAACAGGTAGCGGTCGAGTATCTTCATCCTGGTCATCCTCAGACTCGCCGGGCGCGGGAGCGGTTCCTTCGCCGCGCGGCGCCCCGGGTCCTTTGTCGGGGCCACGGCCGCCGCCGGGTGACAACCCGCCGCCATCTGCTATAATCAGGCCCTATGACTATCCTCGACGAGATCGTCGCCAAACGCCGGGAACGTCTGCAGGAGGAGAAGGCGGCGGTGCCGCTGGCCGAGTTGCGGGCCCAACTGGCCGACCTGGAGGACCGCATCCGCAACTTCCGAGGGGCGCTGCGCGGCCCGTTCGTCCGCGTCATCGCCGAAATCAAGCGCGCCAGCCCGTCGGCGGGGATGCTGCGCGACCTCTTCGACCCGCGCTCGCTGGCCCAGGACTATGCGGGCGGCGGCGCGGCGGCCGTCTCGGTACTCACCGAGGAGGACTACTTCCAGGGCGCCCTGCTCTACCTGCGCCGCGCCCGCAGCTACATGGCCCTGCCGGTGATGCGCAAGGACTTCCTGACCGACCCCTACCAGATCTTCCAGGCGCGGCTGTGGCGCGCCGACGCCGTGCTGCTCATCGCCGCCATCCTGGAGATCAGCCAGCTCCAGGACCTGCTGGACCTCACCCACGACCTGGGCATGGAGGCCCTGGTGGAGACGCACGACGGGGACGACATGTACAAGGCGCTCTCCGTCGGAGCCCGGGTCATCGGCATCAACAACCGCGACCTCAAGACGATGCAGATAGACCTCGTGCAGACGGAGCAGCTGGCGAAGCTGGCGCCGCCGGAGACGATCCTGGTCAGCGAGAGCGGCCTCCACGGCCGCGAGGACATCGAGCGCCTGGCGCAGGCTGGGGTGGATGCGGTGCTTATCGGCACGATGCTGATGAAGCACGACCAGCCCGGGAGCATCCTGTGCAGGCTGATAGACGTGCCGGCGACGCCGGGGCGCCGCGCGTTGTGAGGGAACAATCGGCCGCCCGGCGCGTTTGACGACTAGGAGGTGGTCCGGGTGCGGCTCTCCTCTCGCGCCACTGTGAGAGCAGTCCTACGGGGTCTCGTCTGGGCACTACTGCTGGCCGTCGCCGGCTACGCGGGGCTGGTTGCGACGGTCTTCAGGCCGCACATGGACAGAGCCCGCCTCGAGTGCTGCCGGGACAACCTGCGTGCGCTGCAGGCTGCCGCTGCTGCCTACGGTGTGGACTGGGACGGCCGTCTGCCGCCGCGGCCGGTCGAGGGGGACTGGATGGCGCGACGCTGGACTGCTTCCCCCATGCGAGTGGGCCTGCGACGGCTCTACCATGTCGGTGTCGCTGAGCCCGGGCCGCTGTGGCCGTACCTCAAGAACGCCTGTGTCAACCGCTGTCCCTCTGATCCCGACAACTCCACCAACACCTACGCCGCCGGTGCGCATGGCAGCTACGTGTGGAACACCGATCTGTCAGGCACACCGGTCAAGGACGTGTGGCCGCTGGCGTGGGACCGCGCGCCGTTCCACCACGGGGCGCGCAACGCGGTATGGTCCGACGGGAGGCTGGAGACCCTCGGGCCGGCCGACTTCGACAGGTTGGTGGTGCACGACCGGCAGCCACCGCAGTGAGCGCGGGGAGCATGGGGCCTGCCGGCGCGCTCCTGCACAAGCTGATCGGCGTGCCACCCCAACCGTCGTGCCGGGCTTGACGTACGTTCCGTTGCCTACGGTCCCGGCGCCGCGGCCCCGTACGGGCCTTTTGGTGGTGTGCATCGCTTGCGGGTCGGGGACTACCGGATCATCTACCACATGAAGGATGACCAGGGCGTCGTCAAGGTGCTACTCGTCGCCAACCGCCGCGATGCCTACGAGCAACTCGAACGGATGACGCGCTAGCCTGCCTCCCTGGTCGTGCCTGCGCCGTTCGCCCGCTCCGCTTCCAGAAACGCCACAGCCCGCCGGGTGACCGGCGGGCTGCTTGCTGTGTGACTCAGTTGCCCCCTCAGTTGCGATCCCAGAGCGTGTTCGACAGCAGGTACTTGCTCCAGTGCAGCCACTTGGCGTGTCCGTCACACCACGCGATATTGGCCCCTTCGTTGTGGCGTGCGCCAGCATAGTTGTAGGCGAACAACGTGTCCGTCTGGTAGTTGGGCATGTACCGGGTGGGACTGTAGATGACGTAGTTGCCCGCGTCGGCCAGCATGATCGTCTCGGAGGGGTTGGTGATCTGGCCGATGGAGTAGACCGTGATGCTGGTGCTACTGCCATAGCCGATGTAGTCGTAGTTCCAGCCGTAGGCCGGGTAGGTAGTCCCGGCACTGGGGCATTGCAGGACCTGTGTGTTCTTGAGGTACGGCTCGATCTTCTCATACCAGGCGTTGCTGCTAGAGGGATTGCCAGGGTAGTACGAGGCGGGCAACATCTCGTCGTAGTCCTGCGTGTACTGCATGATGGCGAGACCGAGTTGCTTGGCGTTGCTCAGACACGACGATTGCCGCGCCTTCTCGCGGGCCTTGGCGAAGACGGGAAAGAGGATCGCGGCCAGAATGGCAATGATCGCGATCACGACCAGCAACTCGATAAGCGTGAACCCCCGACGAGTCATGTCAGCCTCCTTAACGGATGTTGCGGCGGCGGCGTACGCATCCGCCTACCTAAGCACTTCGCGCAGCGCCCTTCACACTCCTGCACGATAGCTGGCACAAGTTTGCCAATCATGGCCCGTCATGTGGCATGTCGGTGCATAACCTGTGACAAGGCGTGGCCCGTCGCAGGTATGAGCCGAAGGCATTGCCCCGTCGCAGGTCCCGCCTCCTTGGCGCCGAACTGTGCGCCATGCTCACCCTCCAAACACACGGCACGTGGCGGGAGATGGGCCGCCAGCTTGGCGAAGCCTTCCGCGAGGAGATCGCGCGGGCACAGCAGCTCTTCGCGCCGTGGCTGGTGGCCGAGCGCGAGCGGTACGCCCCGGCGCTGGCACGGCTGGAGGCGCTGCTGCGGGCGCAGTGCCCTGAGCTGCTGGAGGAGGCCCTGGGCATGGCCGAGGGGGCGCACCTGCCCCCGGAGGTCGGCCTGGGCTACCGCCTGTTCAACCAGGTGCCCCTGTTCCTGGACACCGGCTGCTCGGTCGTGTTCAGGCGCGAGACGGACAGCGGGCCGCTGCTGGGGCGCAACTGCGATCTGGGGCCGAACGAACTGTCGCTGCAGCTATGCCAGACGCGCCGCCCGCCCGGCCAGCCCGCCACCCTCGAGACCACCTATGTCGGCCTGGCGGCCGGGCCGTGCCTCAATGAGTTCGGCCTCGGCTGGGGCGGGGCCAGCGCCGCGGCCGACGCACAGGGCCGCGAGGGGTTGCCCAGCCCGGTCCTGTTCCACTGGCTCATGCACACCTGCCGCACCGTGGCCGAGGGGCGGCGGCTGTTCGCGGCCCACGCGTTCCTGGGCAAGCCGGCCAACATCCTCCTCGCCGATGAGACAGGCGACAGCGCGCTGTACGAGTTCGTGCCCGGGCTATCCCCGCGTGAGGTGCCGTCCACGCATGGCGGTGTCTGGCAGGGGGCGACCAACTTCATGACCTCGGAGGCCGCGCCGTGGGGCGCGGGGCCGGCCTACACGCAGAATGCGTACGCGCGCTACGGGCGGATTGTGCAGGCCCTGGACAGGGGACTGGTCGAGGGGTCAGTGGCGGGGATGCACGAGCTGCTGGTCAGCATCGCCCAACCGGGGCCGGTCTGCCCCGAGACGCCGGGGCTCATCACGGCCTATTCGCAGGTGATGGACCTGCGGGCCCGCACGATGCATCTGTGGCCCGGCCATCCGGCACAGGTCGAGCCGGTCACGGTGGGCCTATGACGAGACGCCGGCCGCATCGAGGTACTGGCGCATCAGCTCCCTCAAGCGCACTGCTTGCGCAGCCTCCGCCCCAGCGACGACCTCCGCCTGGCTGAAGAACAGCTCCGCCGCTGCGCGCAGGGCCCGCCCCAGGCCGTCCGGCGAGGTACCCGCCGGCAGTGTGCTCTCCAGTGCCGCCAGCGTCTCCTCCGGCAGCTCGTTGACGGCCCGGAAGTGGCGGCTGTCCAGACCGCTGCGCAGACAGGCGAGTTCGATGGCGCGCGTGCGGATCACGTCCAGTTCATGGATCGCCGACCACCGCTGCCCGCGTTGCAGCGCCACCGCCGCGCGGAGGACATAGTGCCAGATCCCGTCGAGACGCCGGCTCAGGAACGCAGAGGGGTCCACCGGCTCGACCTCGCGCAGGCTCTCGCGCATGAGAGCGTCCACGCGGCCAGTCCGGTCAAAGGCGACTTTCCACCTCGGCCGTCGTGCCGCCACCTCCTCCGTGCTGACGAAGCCCAGGTCCACCTCCAGGTAGCCTTCGAGCATCAGCACCAGGAGGGTGCTCTCCGGGCCGTACACCACTTCGGAGCAAGCCCACACCGGAAGCAGTTCGCGTATCCGGCGTCGCCAGTCACCCCACGCCTCGCTCACGGGCACCCCATCGGCCACGACCGCCGCCAGGTCTATGTCTGAGTGCTCGTCCGCGAAGCCGGTGGCGCCTGAGCCGACCACAATGGCGGCGGCGATGCGCCGGTCCTGCTCCAACTCCGCCAGGAGCACTTCCAGGACATGCTGCCGGTACTGTGGCGTGAATATCCCGGCCATGGTCGCCTCCCCTGTGCGCGTGACTGCCTCCCTGTAGAACGAGCCCGGCCCTCCGGCAAGGACGCGGGGCGGGCACCTGGCCCGCCCCGTTGGCTGCGGCTGCCCGCGGGCTGCGGCTCTGAAGAGCCGCGCTCCAACGGCCCCCTCTCAGCGCTCCAGCATCCCGCGCAGATAGAAGTAGTCTGCCAGCACCAGCCCATGGTCGAAGGCAATCTCGCCGGCGGCGTCCATCGCGCGCACGGTCGCCTCGTCCGCCCACTTCAGGGCCAGCACTTCCTCGGGGTTCGCGACGGGCTCATCGGCGGTCGGGTAGGCGAGGTAGACGACGGTGACGTTGGTCGCGCCCGGATCGCGGCCGACCGCGCCATAGGTGTGGAACTGCCGATCCAGGCGCGGCGTCAGACCCACCTCCTCCTGCGCCTCCTTGATCGCCGTCTCCGCCGGGCTGTGCTCCCGGCTCACGTAGCCACCCGGAATGGCCCACTTGCCGGCCATGCGCCCGGCTCGCTGGATGAGCAGCACCCGACCGTCCAGGTTCGGGATGATGATGTCGGCCGTCACCTTGCGGCTGGACCAGTCCATCAGGCGCGTCTCGCCCCGGTGCTCGGGCGCGCCGCAGTTCGGGCACTCGCCCTCCCACCCGCAGATGGCGCAGCGCGCCGGCACGTGCTCCGGTCCGTAGGTGGCGCAATGCTCACACTGACAGGCCTGCGGTTCGTCCGCCATCATTCACCCACCCATCTCACAGTCGTGCGCGGGGCCGTGCCCTCGCCGAACATCCCCGGCACCGTCTCGGTCGCCAGCTCCGCCCGCCCCGCCTCCACCAGCGCCGCCACTGTCTGATATACCAGCATCGCCGGCTGGGCCAGCAGCTCCTCCGGCCACAGGGGCCTCGTCACGCCGCACAGGCCGCCGATGGTCTGCGGTTCGCGCCGCAGCACGGTCACGATCGCCTCATGGACCGCGTCCACGGACGGCATGTCGCCGGCGGGGACGTACCGCGTGAAGGGCAGGATGCGGGTGCCGTCACGCCCGACGCGCGCGGCGGCGTTCGGGGGCATGGGCAGCCGCCAGTCCATGCCGGGCGGGAAGGCGAGCGTCGTCGTCGCCGCGCACACGGCTCCCCCGCCGCGGCCGATGACCAGCGGCTGGTTGATCCGCATCGCCACGAAGCTGTCGGCGCAGTCGGCGCTGAGCGCCATGCCGACGATCTCAGCAGGCCAGTCCTGGTACGCCTGCGCCGCCGCCGCCAGCAGATCGCCCCCCTGCCGCAGGTTCTCCTGGATGAGCAGGCACATGATCTCGCTGAAGTGGACGCACCCGCCGTCGCTCAGCACCGGATACGGGCCGACGCTCTCGGCAGTCGCGGAGCGGAAGCTGTAGCCGCGCTCCAGCAGCATATTCCCGGCGCCGACCCAGTCCGTCTGGCCCTTGAAGCGCCCCTCCGCGCCGTTGGCGACATAGGCCATCGTGTCGCCCTGGCCGACGAAGGGGTGGCTCCACTCGCGGTCGCCGCCGCTGGGGGTGCGGCTGTGGGCGATGCCGACCGTGCCCGGCAGGCTGGCCGCATCGGTCTCACGCCGCAGCCGCGCCACGTCCCCCACGATCTTGGCGTAGTGGAGTTGCCCGTCGTGAACGGTCGCCAGGCCGGTGTAGTAGCCGCCGCCGAGGCCCTCCTCGCGGGCAAGCATGTCCAGCAGCATGGGTGCGGCGGGTTCGTCTCCCAGGACGGCAGCCAGAACACACATCAAGCTTCATCCTCTGCTTCGTCGAAGTGCAGTCGTTCGGCAATGGCCTCGTGCGGCAGCTCCCCCCGCAGGCGCTCCGCCAGCCGCGTCAGGCGCTCGTTCTCTCCGGCGGTCTTGATCGCCTTCCACACGCCCTTGCGGTCGCCGACGATCACCGCGAGCTTCTCCGCGCGCGTCAGCGCCGTGTAGAACAGGTTGCGTCGCAGCATGATGTAGTGGGTGCTGTGGATGACCATGACGACTGCCGGGTACTCGCTGCCCTGCGCCTTGTGGATCGTCAGCGCATAGGCCAGTTCCAGCTCATCCAGAGCCGAGAACTCGTACGCCACCGGCGCCTGGTCGAAGCGCACCGTCAGCGTCTTGTTCGCCACGTCAATGTGCTCGATGCGCCCGATGTCGCCATTGAAGACGTTGCGGTCGTAGTCATTGGCCGTCTGCAGCACCCGGTCGCCCTCGCGGAAGACCGTGTCGCCGCGGCGGGCCTCGGCGAGGCCGGGCCTCGGCGGGTTGAGCGCCTGCTGGAGGGCCTCGTTCAGCGCCGCTACGCCCGCCGGCCCGCGGTGCATCGGCGTGATGACCTGCATGTCATCCAGGCCGTACTGGAGGCCGGGCAGGCTTCGGGTCACGACCCGCAAGACAGCCTGCGCGGCCTGCTCGGCCGTCTCGCGCTCCATTAGCACGCAGTCCTCGCCGTGCCAGTTGGCCCCGCGCACGAAGTCGGGCATCTCGCCCTGGCGGATCAGATGGGCATGGGCGACGATCTCGCCCCCCTCGGCCTGGCGGAAGATCTCGGTGAGCCGCACGACCGGGAAGCGCTCGCTGTCAATGAGATCATGCAAGAAGTTGCCGGGCCCGACGCTGGGGAGTTGGTCCGCGTCGCCGATGAACACGACCTGCGCGCCGGACGGCACCGCCCGCATCAGGTCCCGCGCCAGCGGCGCATCCACCATGCTGGCTTCGTCCACGATCAGCAGGTCCACCGGCAGCGGCTCAGCCCCGTTGAAGCGGAAGCGTCCCGCGCCCGGGTCCCATGAGAGCAGACGGTGGATGGTGCTGGCCGGCTGGCCGGAGAGCTGGCTGAGGCGTTTGGCGGCCCGGCCCGTGGGCGAGCACAGCGCCACCCGCCACTTGAGCCCCACCCCCGCGTCGGCCAGGGCGCGCGTGATGGTCGTCTTGCCGGTGCCGGGGCCGCCGGTGATGATCGTGACCGGGTGCTGCAGGGCCGTGCAGACCGCCGCCGCCTGTGTGTCGGTCAGGGGCAGCGCCCCCATGGCCTCGCGGCGCTGCAGCCAGGCCTGGAGCTGCTCACAGGTCGGCGTGTTGCGGCACGTGGCCTTCCGCTGGGCGGGCTGTGCGTCTGCACACGACGCCGCCTCCATGGTCACCAGCCGCAACAACAGCCCGGCCAGCTCCTTCTCGATCTGCAGAGCCTCGGGGAGAAAGTAGGCATCGGACCGTAGGCTTTCCAGCCCGCGACTGTCGGGCTGCGGGCTGGAAAGCCCGCGCTCCTGCACCACATACTCCGCCTGGACGCACTGCTCCAGCGCCAGATCGATGAGCTGGTCGTCCACGTGGAGCACCTGCCGCGCTCCGGCCAGCACCAGGTCGCGCGGCAGGTAGAAGTGCCCCTCGCCGGCGGCCTCAGTCAGGGCGTGCAGGACGCCAGCCATGAGGCGCTGGGGATCGTCCTGATGTATGCCGGCGGCGCGCGCCATGCGGTCGGCGGTGTGGAAGCCAATGCCGCGCACCTCGCGCGCCAGCCGGTACGGTTCGGCCTCCATGACGTGCATGGCGTTGCTGCGGTAGCGCTCGTAGATGCGCGAGGCCAGCGTCGGTCCGGCGCCATGCTCCTGCAGAAAGAGCATGATGCGGTGGACGTCCTTGTGCTCCTGCCACGACGCCGCGAGCGCCTCGGCCTTCTTGGGGCCGATGCCGGGGGCTTCGCGCAGGCGCTCGGGGTGGTGGTCGAGGATGTCCAGCACCCCTTCGCCGAAGTGCTGCACGAGGGCGCTGGCGAGCTTGGGCCCGATGCCCTTCACGAGCCCGCCGCTGAGGTAGGCGATGATGCCGCGGGCCGTGGAGGGCCGCACGAGTTCATAGCTCTCGACGCGCAGTTGCTGACCGTACTTGGCGTGCTTCTCCCATCGCCCCCGCACGCGCAGGTTCTCTCCCACGACGGCGCCGGGGATGACGCCGACGATGGTGAGGGGCTTCCCCTCCTCGGGCGTGAACTCAGCGATCACGAAGCCGCGCTCAGCATCCTGGTAGACGATGCTGGTAATGGCGCCGTGGAACTGGTCGAGGTCGGGGAGGTCCATGCTACTTCGGCACCGTCAACTCCGCTTTCACGGTCTGCCGTACCTTGTACGTGTTGTCGTTCAGCCGCGTGACGCACACGTTGTGCGGGATGATGAAGGGCGCGCCCTCTTCGAACTCATAGTTGTAGCCCTTGCTGTAGTCCTGGGCGTCCTTGAACTCGCGGATGAAGCACACCTCACCCAGGCTGACCTTGCTCAGGTCGCCGTCCCTGGTCACGCTCTGGATCTCGTAACAGGCGTTGCGCACGCGGTCGCTGCTGATGATGAGCTGCTGCCCGCGCAGGACGGTCCCCTCGGGCAGCGGCGCGTCCACCCACACTTCGCCCAGGCCCGCCATGTCCTGGTCCATCCTCACGATCTTGCCCGTATAGCCCGCGCCGGGCAGGGCAAGGGTGAAGTCACCGAAGCTCAGGCGGCCGCCCCGCGAGAGCGCTGCGTCCAGCACCTTCCCGTCCCTGACATGCAGCCACCCGACCGCGCCGCTGAACTCCGGCCCGCCCTCGGTCTTGATGACCGCGGCATCGTCGTCGCTGGCGAGGAGGTAGTCCACCGTCCCGTCCGCGCGCGTGACCTTGACCGCCACCGCCTGGGCGCTCTCAGGGCCGGCAGTGATCTTCAGCCGCTCGACCTTGGCCAGGGCCGGCCGGTCGCGGTAGGGCTCGACGACGGTGGCGAAGGTACTCTGTAGGGCGGGGGCTTGTGCCCCGCCCGCGCCCGCCGCCCCTCCTCCGCCCAGTGCCGGCGTCCCGCCGGCCAGAACGCGATGGGCCAGCAGATAGCGCAGCCACCGCGGATTGCCCGTCTTGTTCTGCGGCGGCTCCATGTCCCCCAGGGCCACATCCGACAGCGGGGTCAGGCTGTGGACCCGCAGGTGGATGTCGTCACCCACCTGCACCCCACGCCAGCCGCTCTCGACCTTCCAGTCGAGGGTGAACTGCGCAGGCGGCGCGGCGTCGCGCTCCACGTTCGTGACCCACGAGTAGCCGTAGCGCGCCCCGCGCTTGTCTGCGCTGCGGTACCGAACGTCCGGCCCCGCATACGTGCCCTGCTCCTGCTTGACGAGCTTGAGCCCCTCGGCCGTCACGGCCCCGGGGGGGCCGTGCAGGGAGTACAGGTGGTCCTTCCCGCCTTGGACGCGGAACACGTCGAGGGCGTAGCCCTGGCCGTCGCCGAGCTTCACGAACATGAGGGTGCGCTGGTACTTGCCGGCGGCGGCATACACGCTGCCGCCGTCAACCCGCAGGGCCCCAAAGCTCTCCCCGTGGCAGTAGGTCTCCGGGAAGCCGACCCAGTTTGTCGTCTGGGGCAGCTCGTCCACCAGCACGGTGTTGTGGCTGATGGTGTTGTCGGTCACGAGCAGGCGATGGGGCCAGCTCGTGGCGTACTCGGGGTAGCCGTGGTCGGGCATCATGCACAGGCCCCGGTAGAAGATGTCCCAGTTCAGCCGGTCCAGGTGCCCGTGGCCACCGTTGCGCCCGTAGTAGCACCACAGGCCCGTTCCTGGCTTGCCCCAGCCGTACTCAACGGAGGCCAGGCCGTAGCCGGCCATGTTATGCCCGCCGATCCACGGGTTGCCCTCGTTCCGGGCCTGCTCGGCCAGGGCCGCGATCTCGCGCTCGATCTTCATCGGGTCGCTGCTGAAGATGTCGCGCCCCAGGCCCTCGGCCTTCTCGCCGTTGGCGTAGTACGCCGCCAGCCCCAGCTTCGGGTCGTGCAGGTAGCGGTAGCCCCGCACGATGAACTCCGGGTCGCAGTTCACCTTGCCCACGCTGCCGCACGAGCCCGTGTCGCCGGTGTTGGGGGTGGCGTAGTTCAGCAGTGCGATGCGCCAGCCGGCGGTGAAGGTGGCCTTGAACTGGGGGAAGTCGCGGTAGATGTCATGCTTGGTGTACTTGCCGTAGTCGGCCAGCAGGTCGGCCACCTTGCCGATGTTGATGCCCCAGCTCAGGGCATAGCCGGGCGCGGCCTCGGCGCCGACGCCGTCCCGGTCAATGCCGCCGACGATGACCGTGGGGATGTGCTCGCCTTTGGCCTCGAAGAGGTAGTCCAGCCACTGCTCGGTCTCGGGGTTGGTGTCCAGAGCGATGGCGCAGGTGGCCAGAGTCGTCTGGTTCATGCCCTCATTGCCGTTGCAGTTGTGCTCGTAGACGGCCTTGGCGCCCTCGCGCAGGATGCCGTCGTCCAGGTTCTGCACCAACAGCTCGCGCGTGCCCTTCGGGCGCTTGAGCTTGAACTGCTTCGCCCTCTCGGCCAGGAAAGCGTACAGAGCGGGGTCGTCCTTCGTGCCGGACAGGACGCGGTCCACCGCCCGGGCGAGGCTGGTCACGGTGCCGGTCTCCCAGATGCTGCCCTGGATCTTGCCCCGGCCGCCGCCCCCGTCCGAGTGGTAGTAGCCCATCTTCGAGTACGTCTTCCAGTCGTAGTCCGGGTACACGTCGGCGATGCGGTCCAGCATCACCAGCGCCTTGTGCGCGTACTTCTGATCGCCGGTGAAGACGTACGCGTTGCTGACGGCGTCCACGGCCCCTGTCAGCTTGCCCCAGTATTGCCAGACGTAGTAGGCCACGAAGAGATAGCGGTGACCCTCGCCATCGAACCAGCCGTAGCCGTCGTCCACGCCATAGGTGCGCAGGGGGCCATTGGCGTCGGGGTGCTCGCTGTTGAACAGCAGGCTCCGGTCGGCCTGCGCGGGGTCGAAGACGCCTGTCTCGTCTATCCCGCTCGCGTAGTACTTCGCGAAGTCGTTCTTGGGGAAGACTTCCTTGCAGGAGGGGCAGGTCAGCTTGAAGGGCTGGCTCAGGTCCATGTTGTAGGGGTAGTTGCCGTACTTGTTGATCTGCTGCCCGCACTTGGGGCAGCCCGGCCGCTGGCCCTTGTACATGCTCACATCAATGCAGCGAGGCAGCTTCTGGCCGGGGATCATCCGCCACAGCTCATCATCGCTCTTGCCGACCCAGTACGTGGCGGCGGAGATGGCGCCCTGACGCTGGCTGGCGGCCCAGTCGTACTTGTCACAGTTGGCGCGCAGGTTGGTGATGCGTTCGGCGGTGTAGTAGCCGCCCAAATCGCGCACGGCGTACGCAGGCAGGGCGATGCCGATCACGATGACGACGGCAACCATCAGGGGCAGAGGGTGGATCATGGCTGGCCTTTCCAGGAGAACTCGCCGAACGCTTCCTCGGGTCGCCGGCCAGTTCCTGCGTGGCCGCGCCGAGGAGGACTAGCGCCCCGGCGGCGGGAACCACCCCATTACCCTACCGTGCCGGAGAACCGCCATGCGCCCTCGCTGCCTCGTCGCCGTCTGCTGCCTCCTGCTGACCTCCTGCCTGTGCGCCCAACAGGCCGCTTTGCGCAACACCGGCTTCGAGGCCGTCGCCAAGGGTGTGCCGGCCGACTGGACCTGCCCCTCGTACTGGTCTGGCGAGCTGACCTCCGTGGCTGACGCCGCCCTGGTGCACGGCGGCAAGTGTGCCGCCCAGCTCAAGGCCGTTGACAAGGGCGGCCGCACCTGGGGTCGCATCCTCAACATGGTGCTGCCGGCCCAGACCGGGCTGGACTGTCGCTTCAGCGTGTTCGCCCGCGGCACGGGCAACCTGAAGCTCGGGGTCATCAACTATGTCCCCGAGGAACCGGGCAAGACGCCCTACCAGTATGTCTGGCAGGAGCAGCCCACTGCGCTGACCGACCAGTGGCAGCAGGTCACCTTCACCTTCACGCCCGCCAGCTATGCGGTCATCCGCGTCGCTCCCGTCATCGAGATCGAGGGCCCGCAGGCCGTGGCGGTGCTCGACGATGCCGACCTGCAGATCGCGCGGCAGGCCCAGGGGCGGATCGTGACCTCGCCGTACGCAATGGTGCGCACCGGCGCCAAGCTAGCGGCCGACTGGCAAGTTGAGCGCGAGGGGCAGCCGGCGGCGCTGCCGGTGCTCGTCATCAAGCGCACCACTGCCGGCACGACCACTGAGGCGGCCACGAGCGACGCCCAGGGGCGCCTGCACCTGAGCCTCCAGGCGCCGGACGCGCCGGAGCTGGTGCGGGTGGATGTGGTCCAGAAGGACTTGGGCGCCATGGCCACGCTGTACCTGGATGTCGTGCCGGAGGCGCTACTGAACCAGTTCGCCGCGGCGGCCGAACAGGCCAAGGTCGGGGCGCTCCCGCAGCACTGGCTGTTCTTTGGCGATAGCCTCACGGACTTCTCGCGCGGCTTCAACTACGTAGACCAGGTCGGCTGGTGGCTGCGGTCCTTCCAGGGCAAGGACTTCACCGTCCGCAACGCCGGGGTGGGCGGAGACTACATTACCCGCTCGCTGGACCGCCTCAATGGCAAGGCCGGGACCTACCGGCTCGAGGCCTACAGCGGCATCTTCGACCCGAAGCCGACGCGGGTGTTCATGATGCTGGGGCACAATGACAGCAAGCTCACGAGTGGCTCCGGCTTCACCGAGCCGGTCGTCAAGCCAGAGGACTACACGAGCCAGTTCGCCGAGTTCATCGCCAAGGTGAAGGAGAAGTGCGGGGCGCCGTTCACGCTGCTGTCCCCGACCTCCTCGGTCTATGAGATCACCAAGGCCAACGCTGACAGGGCCGTCGCCGCCGGCCGCGGCGCCAGCCTCTTCGGCAAGCCCGAGGTCATGGAGCAGTTCACGAAGCTGACGCAGGAAGTGGCCACCGCGACGGGCTCGGACTACGTCGATGTCTTCACCCCGACCCGCGACTGGCCGAACAAGCCCACCCTCTTCACGGCCGACGGGGTGCACCTGTCGCTGGAGGGCAACCACGTGCTGGCGCTGGAGATCCTCAAGCACCTGGGGAAGTAGGTTCTGGGGCCGGTTGCCCCGTGGGTCTCTGTAGGGCGGGGGCTTGTACCCCGCCCCGCATGGCATGGACCGAACGGATGGGCGGGGTACAAGCCCCCGCCCCACAGAGACGCCTCGCGGCGCGTGTGTTGCCGCCCCGTGCCCGCGCGGCTATACTGTCCCCGTGCCTGACCTGTACTACATAGCCACCATGGGCTGCCAGATGAACGAGCGGGACTCCCAGACCATCGCGGGAGTCCTCGAGGCTCTCGGCCTGCAGCCCACTCCCGACCCCGCGCAAGCCCGTGTCGCGGTCCTCAACACCTGCGCGGTGCGCGAGAAGCCCGAGCACAAGGTGTACTCCCGCCTCGGCGAGCTGGCCCGCCTGAAGGAGCGCCGCCCGGACCTCGTCATCGCCGTCTGTGGCTGCGTCGCCCAGATCGAGGCGGACGAGATCCGCCGCCGCGCACCGTATGTGGACCTCATCATCGGCCCCCGCAACCTGGCCGACCTCCGCGCGGCGGTCGCACGGTCGCTGGCCGCCCCGTGTGTCACCGTCAGCACCGACGTCGGCGCCTGTCCGGATGCGTCCCTGCCGGCAGTGCGCGCGCCGGGGGTCTCGGCCTTCGTCAACATCAGCGTCGGTTGCGACAACTTCTGCACCTACTGCATCGTGCCGTATGCCCGGGGGCGCGAGACCAGTCGCCCGGCCGATGAGATCCTCCGTGAAGTCGGGGGACTCGTGGCGGACGGCTACCGCGAGGTCATGCTCCTGGGGCAGAACGTGAACAGCTACCGCGACGCGTCCGGGACGTCCGCATCCACGCGCTTCCCTGAGCTTCTGCGCCGCGTCGGTCAGACTGACGGCCTCTGGCGCCTGCGTTTCACCACCTCCCACCCCAAGGACCTGTCCGAGGCGCTACTGCTGGCGATGGCGGAGACGCCGACGGCCTGCGAGCACCTGCACCTGCCGATCCAGGCAGGTGATGACGAGGTGCTCGCCCGCATGGGCCGGGGCTATACGTACGCCCACTACAAGGGCCTGGTGGACCGCGCCCGCGAGACCATGCCGAGCCTGGCCATCACGACCGACGTGATGGTCGGCTTCCCCGGCGAGACCGAGGCGCAGTTCGAGCGCACGCTGCGGGCCTTCGCGGAGATCCGCTACGACCAGGCCTTCATGTTCAAGTACAGCGACCGCCCCGGCACGCGCGCCGAGGGGTTTGCAGACAAGGTCAGCGAGGCCGACAAGCAGAACCGGCTCGAGCGGCTGGTGGCCCTGCAGAACGAGACCTCGCGGGCGATCAACCAGGCGCAGGTGGGGGAGACCTTCGAGGTGCTGGTGGAGGGCCACGACGCCAAGCACCCCGAGAAGCTGCGCGGACGAACCCGGCAGAACAAGCTGATGGTCTTCGATGGCCCAGCACGCCTGATCGGTCAGCGCGTGCGCGTGACCGCGCGCGAGGGCTTCCTGTGGGGATTTGTGGGGGAGATGGCCGACGCCGTTGCCGTTCACCCCTCCCCTTAGGGAGGGGTCGCCGCGCAGCGGCGGGGGTAGGCCGCGTTGGTGGCGGTGATGGACGTCGTCCTACCCCCCGACCCCCTCCCTGCAGGGAGGGGGAGCAAGACACCACCCCTCCCCTTAGGGAGGGGTCGCCGCGCAGCGGCGGGGGTAGGCCGCGTTGGTGGCGGTGATGGACGTCGTGCTACCCCCCGACCCCCTCCCTGCAGGGAG
>JAJFUB010000009.1 GCA_021372615.1 bacterium
GGTCGGTGACCGCTCCCACGGGAGCCCTGTGGGAGCGGTCACCGACCGCGACCTCTGTGGCCTCGTCTCTGATCTACCGCCCCTCCGCGCTGCCCACCTCCACCCCATCCCCCGCTCCGATCGCCATGATGACGAACCGCCCTACGCCGTCCCCGTCCGCGTCGGGCAGCGTTGCGGGGAGGGGCTGGTCGCACTGCACGGTCAGGCTGCTCGCCCGCACCAGCCGCGCCAACGGCTGGCCGGTCTCATTCACCACGGTCATCCCCGGCTCGCAGAAGTACAGCGGTGCGTTCGTCTTCACCGTGTTGCCCTCGGCGCTGGCGATGGTGCCGCGGCCGGTGCGCAGGTCCTGCCCGGCGCATGAGAAGCTCGTCGGTGACAGCACCTTCTCGATCTGGACCGAGGCCTCGTGGGTGGCGCTGCGGACGGGCACCCACCGGCCCTCGTCGGCGGCCGTCAGGCAGGGCTGGTCGAGCGTCACTATGCCCTGCGCGTAGTCCACGCTCGCGATCTTCGCCTGCCGCAGGCCCTTGCCTGTCAGCTTCGTCGCCCCCATCGTCAGCAGCTTGCCATCGAACAGCCGCGCCTCCGTGATCTTGCCCGCCGCATCGAGGCTGAGCACTGCCGCCCGGCCCTGCACGTGCAGCTTCCCATCCACGACGTACTCCTGCGAGGCGGATGCGGGCGTCCGCAGGTTCGTCGTCGAGAAGATGACATGCCGCCGGTCGCCCATCCGCACCTCGAGGGCGACCGCCCCGTCTTCGGGCGTGACCGGCAGCCGCGTCACGCTGGTGAGGTACGGTTCCCCCACGAACATCTCGTCCACGGTGACGAAGGCGCTCTTCAGGTCGTCGCCGGCGCGGCGGCGGACGACCCACTTGAGCTTGTCGGGGAACTGTGGGCGGCGCTGGGGGGTGCCGTCGCAGGCGAAGACGGTCTCGTCCTGGGGCACGAGATACGAGCGCAGCGTGGCCCCGCGCGCGGCCTCCTTGGGGAACAGTTTGGGGTCGCGGTTGACCTGCCACTGCACCCACGGCGCCTGGACCGTGGGCGCTCCAACCTGCGCTTCCTGCACATTGTAGAGCCACTGGAAGGCGCTGCCCCTGTACGCGCCGTAGTAGTGCCCGTACTTGCCGTCCTTGAGCTTCTCGTCGTCGTAGAAGATGCCGTAGGGCACGTCCGGCCCGGCCAGTGTCCCCTCCGCGCGCGGGGCGGACAGCGGCAGGCTGGAGCTGAACTCCGCCTCCGTGCCATGCACGAGCCAGTCATGCTGCTTGCCACCCGCGACGCGGAACACATCCACCACGTAGGCGTGATCGGGGTCGGCCTCGATCAGGAACGCCGTGCGGCGATAGTCCTGCGCCTTGCCAGGATAGGCCGCCACGTCGGTGACCTCAGCCATCTGCGCGAACGTGCCCGGATGGAAGGCGACCAGTTGCCCGCGTCCCAGCTCCGACCGCGTGGCGTCTACCATGCAGGTGTTGTGCACGACCGTGTGGGCCAGGAAGCCGAAGCGGCGCGGGTCGTAGGTGTCGGCGGTCTCGGGGTAGCCCAGGTCCGGCGTCAGCGGCCAGCCGTAGGCGTACAGGTCCATGTTCAGCAGGTCGAAGTGCGTATGCCCCACGGTGTACCCGTAGTACAGCGACAGGGCGAAGCGACTGCCCAGCTTGCCGGTCTGCAGCGTCAGGAAGCCCAGACCGGGCAGTAGGCTGCTGATCACGCCGGCTTCCTGCGGCGTGGCTTCCGCCTGCTTGATGATCTCGTCGCCCAGGTAGGGCCGGAACAGGTCGCGGCTGAACTGGCCGGTGCCGCCGCACTGCACCATGGCCTTGGCCTGCCGGGGCAGACGCATCTGCGCCCAGGCTCGTTCCTGGTACGGGGCGCTGACGCCCAGGCCGCCCGAGAACATGTTGTTCGAGTCGCCCAGGGGCGTGGTGTGCTGCCCGTTGGCCAGCATGTCAATGGGGGCCGTGTAGACGCTTCGCAGGCGCGGCTCTGTCCACAGGTCCACGCCGTTGGCGATGAGCAAGTCGGCGATAGCCCCCAGGTCGGTCATCCAGCCGCAGTTGTACGAGGGCGACTCGAAGGCGATGCCATCGCGGTGCAGCAGATTCACCAGCATGTCGCGAAAGCCGGTATCGGTGTACAGCTCGGCGGGGGCGCGGTTGTCGAGCACCCAGTCCACGATCTGCTGGGAGGTGGGCTTGCCTGCCTTCGTGTCCAGCGCCAGCGCGACCAGGAGCGCTGCCTGCTGGTGCATCCCCCAGTTGCCCTGGATGCGGTGCGAGCCGCCGATGATGTCATCGGCCATCACGCGCAGCATCCGGTCCTCAAGGTGCCGGGCCAGCCCCGCCGCGTCGAGGCCCGACAGCTTCTGCAGCTCCGCGTCGCCCGCCAGCGCGGGGAAGATGGCGTCATAGGCCAGCGCGGCCGTCTCCACCGTCCACGTCTCCCATGTGTGGTACAGCAGCCGCCCCTTGTACCCGTGGTCCACTTCCTTGCCGTAGCTCGATTGCGTTTCGTAGTTGTAGTCCGGGTAGTACGTCGCCAGTTGCCACAGCAGGAGCGCGCACTTGTGGGCGTACTTCGCCTCGCCGGTGATGACATAGGCCTTCGACAGGTTCTGGAGGGCCGGCAGCAGGTAGTTGTCCGCCATCCAGTGCGCGTAGTACGCTACGAACCAATAGGCAAACTTGTCGTCGGGGCTCTTCTTGTAGCCCCAGCCGTCGTCCACGACGTCGCCCGCCAGCAGCGACCTGTCCTTCATGCCCCCTTTGAGGTAGGCGGTGAAGTC
Source organism: bacterium (assembly GCA_021372615.1). Taxonomy (NCBI): domain Bacteria; species bacterium. The sequence continues at coordinate 2,795 of JAJFUB010000009.1, forward strand.
GTTGCTGGGGTAGCTCTCGCCGCCGACGGGACAGACGACCTTGTACGGGTGGTCGAAATCCATCTTCCAGCCGTACATGCTGGCGACTTTGAGCACTTCCTGGCCGTGGACGGGGCACTCGTTGATGCACATGCGCGCGGAGCGGGGGACCTGCGGCGGGGGCACGAGGTCACGCAACCGCTCGTCATCGTAGGCCGCCCAGCGGTCGGCCTCCCTGATGATCCGGTCGCGCTCCTTCTGGGCCCATTCGTAGCGTGCGAGATTGTCCTTCATGCACGCGACACGGTCGGCGGTGTAGAAGTTGCGCACGGTCTTGCTCCAGGCGGGGAGGGCGATGAGGGTGAGGGATAGGGCCAGCAGGAGGTGACGCATGTTGGACTCCACCGAACGAACTATTGGGACGAGAGACGTGCCGTTGGAGCGCGGCTCTACTGTATCGCGCTGTCTGTCCCGATGAACCCGCCATTGCCCCCGGTCCCCACGTAGAGGCGCCCCGGGTCGGTCGGGTCCACCCGCAAGCACGAGATGTGCCACGAGGTCAGCCCGTCGTTCTCGGCGTGCCAGGTCTTCCCCCCGTCGCGGGAGACCAAGAGGCCGAGTGCCCGGTTGTTGTCATGGTAGGGGTGGTCGGTCGTGCCCAGGTAGAGCACGTTCGGGTCCTTCGGGCTGACAGCCACGCAACTGGCGAAGTGGAAGTCGTGCAGCCGCGTCCAGGTCACGCCGCCGTCATCGCTGCGGAACAGACCACCGGGGTACATCTTCTTGGTGGCTGCCTCGTAGTGCTCCCGCTGGCACACGTACAGCGTGTCGAAGCGCTGCGGCGCGGCTACGAAGGCCTGCAGGTCGCAGAAGAGCGGCTCCTGGCTGGTCTTCCGCCATGTCTGCCCGGCGTCGCGCGTCTCATGGATGCCGCTGCCCTGGTCCGGATGGCCGCCCAGGGCCACGCGCAGGTGCCGTGGGTCAGCGGGGTCCATGAGCAGGCGGCAGGGCGACTTGACGGCCTCCGCCGGCAGATCGGCGTTGAGACAGCGCCACGTGCCGCCGTCGTCGTCGCTGCCGTAGATGCCGTAGCCCTTGCAGGTGGCGAAGAGCCGCCGCTGCCCCGGCGGGCTGGTCGGGTCCACGAGCAAGGACCGCACCTGCCCACAGGGCAGCCCCGTCTTCGCCTCGCCCACGAGGGCCCATGTCTTCCCGCCATCGGTGCTGCGTGAGACAGTGCCGACGTTCGATCCCCACTGCCCGCTCGCGGCCCAGAGCTTCTCTGTGTCCGCCGGGTCGCGCGCCACGACGAAGCAGTTCCCGCTGTCCTTCAGCCCCAGATACGAGGTGCGGAAGGTCGCGCCGCCGTCGTCGCTGATCAGCAGGCCGATGTCGAAGTAGCAGAAGTACAGCCGCCCGGGAAGGAGCGGATCGGGGAGGCAGTCATTGAAGCAGGTGACTTCAAGGCCGGTGCCGGTGAAGCGCCCGTCAGGGAACTGCCGGCAGTAGCGCTGCTCCCAGGTCTTCCCGGCGTTGTCGGTCAGGAAGACCTGCCCCGAGGTGCCGAAGATGACGCGGTCTGGCTGCGTCGGGCTGAGCGCCAGGCACTCGACTGACGGCCCCCACTGGGTGATCCAGCCGTAGTCCATGTTCTTGCCGTCGCCCCATTGCTGCGAGGCCCGCTGCCATGACTGGCCGCCGTTGGTGCTCTTGCAGACCCCTGCCGACACCCAGGCCTGGTCGCCCACGTAGACGGTGTCGGCGTCCCGGGGGTCCACCACGATCTCCTTGAGGTTGGAGGTCATCCGACTCGACTGGCCGGTCTTGCCGACGCGGGTGCTCAGACCCTCGCTCCGTCGGGTCCAGGTCCGTCCGCCGTCGTCCGACCGCCAGACCCCGCCGTTCCACGGCTGGTCGTCGCGGGCAGTGGTCTGAAGCGTGCAGTAAGCGATCTGCGCCCGGCCGGGCGCGATGGCTGCCTCCAACACCGACTGGTCCGGCAGGCCGCCGGCGCGCTCCCACGTGGCTCCACCATCGGCGCTGCGGTATAGTCCGGCGGAGGTCGCGGCCAGGACGTAGGAGCCATCCGGCGCGACCTCCAGGTCACTGACGATGGCCTTCTCCGGCAGCGTCCCCGGCGGCGTGATGAGCTTCCAGCTCTCCCCGCAGTCCTCGCTCCTGTAGATCGCCCCCGCACCATCCTTGCCCCACCGGGGCCGGCCGATCCCGGCGTAGAGCACGTCGGGCTTCGTCGGGTCGAAGCACAGGGCCCCGACGGGGGCGGCGAAGCGATGGCGCTCGGGCGTCGGAAAGCCCTGGCGCTTCTCCTGCCACGTCTGGCCCTGGTCGGTGGACTTGCAGATGCCACCCTCGCAGCCCAGCAGCAGGATGTGGCTGTCACGCGGGTGCACGGCGAGGCACTCCACGAAGTAGTCCGTCAGGCCTGTGTTCTGGATGCTCCACGACTTCCCACCATCGCGGGAGAGGTAGAAGCCGCCGACATCGCAGCCCAGGTAGAGCGTGTCCGGATCGCGCGGGTCGCAGGCCAGCGACTGGATCCAGCCACCGCCACCGGGGCCGACGTGACGCCAGGTGAGGTCCCCGGCCCAGGTCGGGGCGCACAGCAGCACCGGCAGAAGAGCCAACCACAGGCGAGGTGAGGCCATAGTTCGGAGGTTCGGCGGCCTTGCCATCGGCACCTGCGGGTGGGGCTCGCAGCCCCCTTCGCCTGCCGCGGTCGTGCGGCACAAAAAAAGTTGCGAGCGGAAGCAGGTCTTCATGGTGGTGGTGTAGAATGTGTGGGGCTGGAGGGAGGGTGCAAACCCTTATCGAGGCCCGGGACTGGAACAGAAAACGTTTCGGAGAGGAGAGCGTAGATGTTCAAGACAAGGCCGGGACCATGGCTGCTGGCGGCCAGCGTCATACTGCTTCTGGTGTCCACCCAGGCAGTGATGGCGCAGTGCGGCGGAACTCTCAACCTCAGGTCGGGAGTGGCGTACAAGGGAGCCAACGTAGGCTGGACTGACTGGCGCTTCTGGGACGGGGAGGACAACAAGACCTACGCGTTCGGTCTCACCGGGAAGGTAGCCGACAACTGGGACGGCTCCGTGACGTTCCAGGCCGCCGGCACCGAGGGTGAAGATCCCATCGGTGGCGCGGTGCGCAAGTCTGACCTGCAACTGCTGGCTCTGGACGCCGGGTGGCAGGTGCGAGACACCAACTGGAAGATCGTGCTGAACCCGGGCTGTGAGTTCGTGACTGCCGATGCCCTCGGCACCAACGCCGTTACGGGGGAGAGTGCCGACTGGGGCGACATGATCGGCACCTTCGGCGTGGTGTGTGAGCGTCAGTATGGCTCGTGGACGTGGATCATCAACCCGAAGCTGGCGGGCTGGAAGGACGACGTCGTGGCCACCAACTACCAGACCGTGGAGGGCTTCGGGACGGTCATCGGCATCGGCGTAGGGCTGCGCAAGCAGATGGATGACCGCCTCGTGCTGATGGCCGACGTCACCCCGATCATCAGTGGGGACAACAGCCTCGACATGGACACGAACGAAGTCGAGCGCACCCTGGTGTGGGGCGTCGGCGCGACCTACCTGCTGCTCCCCGACTCCAACACCTGGCTCACGGTCTTCGGCTCGAACGCCTTCGGCACGACGCCGGCGACCTCCCTGCTGGCCACGCCTGACAACTCCGTATGCTTTGGCGTACGGGCTGCATCCACATTCTGAGAGGGAACAGGAGGCGACGACAGATGAGAAGAGAGGTAGCCGTACTCGGCGTCACCTTGCTGGCGCTGACACTGGTACTGGCGGGATGCTCCGGCGGATCCTCGCCCACCTTGCCCTCCCCGGATGGGGGTGGTGGCGTGGATCAGGCCCGCAGCACCATCACAACTGACTCGGAGGGGAGTCTCCTTCCTGACGGCCTCGGCGTCCCGAACTTCGCAGTGACGCTCGACGGGGCGCCGACGACGGTCCTGGACGTGATCCCCGGGCGCGACACCGGCATCTCGATCTGTTTCGTGGTGGACAGCACGGGCTCCATGAGCGGCGAGATTGACGGGGTCACTGACAGCATCGAAGCCTTCGCTGCGAGTTTCGTGGGCTTCAGCGTCACCTGGTCGGGCATCGAGTATGGCGATGCGACACCGTCCGATGGCCCCAACACGTGGGACTTCTTTGGGGACCTCAGCGAGCGCACGCTGGTGCAGGTCGCATCCGGCATCACGGCCCTGCAGGAGTGGCTGGCGCCCATCTCGGCCGATGGCGGCGGCGACACCCCTGAGAACCCGCTCAAGGCGCTCATGGAGGCCCGCTCGGTGATGCACTGGCCGGCTGGCGCCGCGCGTCACTTCATTGTCATCACCGATGTTGGCGCCCACCAGCGTAGCGATGGGCCGACCGACCCGGCCGACGAAGGACGCCCCGATGGCGCCCCCTTCTGCCCCTACGAAGGCTCTGAGGTGCTGGCGACGTTCAAGAGCTGGCCCGGAGTCATCCACGCGGTGAGCCCGGACTTCACCTCCTACTGGGCTGACGCTGACGCGGCCCAGGCCGCCACCGCCAACGCCCCGGGCGTCAAGCCCCAGGCCATCGCCGGCTACGCGGGCTGGGACATCCGCGAGTTGGCCGATGGCGGCCCGGCTGCCTACCGCACGCACAACGGCACCGGCGGCAAGTGGGCGCAGTTGCCCACCTCGGGCAGCGTGGACCTGACCACCCTGGGCATTGACGAGTACATCAAGCAGAGCTATGACGTCATCTACCGGATCCCCGCCGGCATGACCTCGGGCCACGTGGTCATCACGGCCACCTACCTCGACGGCGGGGTCAGCAAGACCTCCACCTTCGACCTGGGCACCGTGATCTTCTAGCCGTTCGTTCCGGTGCGCAGGCCCCCTTGAGACGCGGCGCCCCCCGGGCCGGCGCCGC
>JAJFUB010000010.1 GCA_021372615.1 bacterium
TGGGAGCGGTCACCGACCGCGATGATCGCCACCCGGTCGCGGTCGGTGACCGCTCCCACGCCCCCATTACCCCCTCATCCCACCATCCCGCCACCTCACCCTCTATGGCGGTGGCGCTCAATGATCTCCAGTTGCAGCTCACGCGACAGGCTCGTGAAGCGCGCGGAGAAGCCGCCGACCCGCACGATCAGGTGATGGTACGCCCCCGGCGTGTCCAGCGCGCGCTTCAACTCCTCCACATCGGTCATGTTCCCCTGGAAGATGTGGCCGCCCTGGTCGGCGAAGACCTGCACGACCGACCGCAGCAACCCCTGGTTGATCCAGCTCGCATCCGTATCCCACATCGTCGAGGCCCCGCCGCTGACACGGTCGTGTGGTAGGGCCGTGCAGTCCTGCACCGCCGTCCCGAGGCCCTTGCTCATCGCGCAGCTTTGCGGGGTGAGGCCATGGCCGACGGGCTGGCCGGATCTGCGCCCATCGGGCGACGCGCCCAGGCTCGCGCCCATCTCCGGCGCCCACACAAAGGTGAAGATGATCGGCTTGACATAGCGCCCGTGGCGGTTGCGATAGGCATCGAAGATGTCGCAGATGTCCGTCAGCAGGCGGGCCATCGTGGCCTGGGCGTCGGGATCGCCCGAACCGTACTTGGGGATCGCCAGCAGCCGTGCCCGCAGGTCCTCGTAGCCGACGAAATCCGCCCGCAAGGCCGCGATGAGTGCGTCCGGGGTCACGAAGGCTTCGTCGAACACCGCGACCTTGACGGCGTGCAGGGCATCGGCCGCGTTCTGGACGCCCACGGGCGTGCCGCCATAATCAGCATACCGTGCGCCGCCATCCTGCTGGCTGCGCCCGCGCTCCAGGCAGTCGGCGATCATCGAGGACTGCAGGAACGCCGGGCGGCAGCGCGCCATCTCCTCGCTGTATACGTCCAGGCAGCGGAACTGAACAAACAGTGCCCGCCGCATCTCGGCCACGCAGGTGGCGTAGAACTCCTCGAAGCTCGCGCACTCGCGCAGCCCGCGCGGCACACTCAGCCGGTGCTGCTGCCCCGTGCGCAGGCACTCGCCGCCGGTGAGGACGAGTTCCACGGTCTTGGGCACGTTGTAGGTGAACGAGAAGAGCAAGTCGGAGTTCATCCCGTGCGGGTTGATCTCCATGCACCCGCCGCACATGTACATGGCCGCGTCGGCGAAGGGCATCCGCCCCTCGTCCTTGCAGTGCGGCCTTCCAGACCCCTCGTAGTGCGGGCTCCCAGACCCCTCGTAGTGCGGGCTTCCAGCCCGCCCCGGCTGTGTCATGGCCCGGATGATCGGCTCGTCCACCAGTATCTGCGCGCGGTTCCCACCCTTGAGCATGTACTCCACGCAGCGGTCCCAGTACTCCGGCGGGTTCACGTTCGCCACGCGGGTGTAGACGGCCGGGTGGGTGAGGTTGAGTTGCTCGAAGGCGTCGAGCATCATGTAGGTCAGCGGCGTGACGGCATCGCCGCCGTCAGGTCCCATGCCGCCGACGACGATGGTGTTGACATGGCCGTCGGACAGGTGGACCCGCTCGTCTATCTTGATGAACAGCTCGGCGACGAGTTCGGTCGCTTCCTGATAGGAGATCGCCCCGGACTCCAGCCCCGCTTGCAGGTGCGGCCACAGAAAGTAGTCCAGGCGGCCGGGGCTATTGCCACCGTACGGGACCTCGTACATGACGGCAAGCCACTGGAAGTAGTAGCTCTGGATGGCCTCGCGGAAGTGGCGCGCCGGGAGCGCCGGCACGCGCTCCATCACGGCGATGTTCTCTTCGATGAACGTGCGTTCGGCATCGGTCGTGGCTGCCGCGAGCATCTCGCGCAGGGTCGCGACATGCCGGGCGTTCCACTCCAGCATGGCTTCGAGGAGGATGAGCACGCACCGGTAGTACTCGCGCGCCCGGTCATCGGCTGCCCGGTCGAGCGCCTCCCGGTGCATGGCCATGAGGCCCTCGACGCCATGGTTCAGGATGAGATCGAAGTTCCACGCGATGTGCCCTGGCGCGGCCCCGCCGGAGATGATGTACGAGCCTTGTCCGGGGACGGGCTCGCGCTCGGGCCACTGGTTCGCCAGCTCGGCGAGCTCGGGGATCTCCGTTGCGATGCGCGCGGCGGCCGACGGGAAGGCGGAGAACTCCCCCCAGGAGCCGTCATAGAGCTGCGGGTCGGCGGCGCCATAGAACTGCCCGTTGACGCGCTCGCCGGGGAAGAGACGCACGGGCTCGTTGACCATGGCATAGGCGAGCGAGCGGGCCTGCCGCTCGGCGAGGGGCAGGTGGACATAGAGCTCGAAGAAGGCGCGCTTCTGGTTCTCCCCCCGCAAGAGCGGCGCGCCGGCGGCGCCGCGTTCAGCAGCGGCCGCGGCGAGCGCGCGCAGGCGGTCGGTGAGGGTGAAGCGTTGCTTTGCGATGCGTTCGGCGATGGCCATGGTTGCCTCACGATGTCCGGCGGCCCCGTTGGGGCGTGCACGGGTGGACCCGGGGTGGCCGCAGCCCGTGGGCTTCCGCCCACGGCTACGCACGTCGGCGCCTGCGGCGCGAACGGCCACGTCCTCGCCACTGGCCTCCAGGATAGGGCCGTGCCTCACGCGGCCCGAAGGGCCCGCCGCATGTAGCCACGAGCGCAAACTCGTGGACCTTCCGCCCACGGCTACGTACGTCGGCGCCTGCGGCGCGAAGGACCACGTCCTCGCCACTGGCCTCCAGGATAGGGCCGTACCTCACACGGCCCGAAGGGCCCCGCCGTATGCAGCCACGGGCGTAAGCCCGTGGGCTCCCCACGGCTACGCACGTCGGCGCCTGCGGCGCGAAGGACCACGTCCTCGCCACTGGCCTCCAGGATAGGGCCGTACCTCACACGGCCCGAAGGGCCCGCCGTATGTAGCCACGGGCGTCAGCCCGTGGGCTTCCCCACGGCTACGTACGCCGGCGCCTGCGGCGCGAACGGCCACGTACTCGCCACTGGCCTGCAGGGCGAGGCCATGCCTCACACGGCCCGAAGGGCCCGCCGCATGTAGCCACGGGCGTAAGCCCGTGGGGCCCCGGCGTCCCTTCTCGCCATCTTCTCTCTGTACGCCCCGAAGGGGCCGACGAGGCCCCCGGGGGCGATGAACTACGCCTCTACGGGAACTGCGGCAACCACTCCTTCGTGGCCGCGATCAGTTCCTCCACCATCGGCCGCGCGTCCGTCAGGTTCGACAGCAGCGGGTCCAGCGTCAGCACCGCCAGCGCCTTCTCGACGCTCCCCTCCAGCGCCGCCTCGACCGTCAGCTCCTCGCGCAACACATGCGGGCGCAAGATCGCCTCGAGCGGCGGGCTGAGTGGGCTGGTGAGGCAGTGCACCCCCGTGCCGTCCAGCACCCCGCGCGTCTCCACGATCGCCCCCGCGGGCAGTTGCGGCACTTGCCCCGTGTTCGGGGCGTTCAGGTTGTCCTCGACCGTCATGCCCCCGCTCAGGGCGATCATCCAGCCCGCCATGTTGTCCATCGCCCGCTCCCCCACCAGCGGCGGTAGGGCCTCCTCACCAGTCAGCATCCGTTCCACCCGGGCGCGTCCCTCGGCGATGCCCCGCTGCCGCTCGGCCACCGAGGTCCGCACCAGGCCGTACTGCTCGATGCCATCGTGACGCTGGAACCACGGGAAGAACTCGGTCAGGTGCCGGTCGCTCATCGCCGGTAGGGCGCCGACCAGCGGCCAGAGCATCAGCCCGCACCGGAAACCGAAGATCGGGCCGAACACCGGGTCTCTCTCGGCCTGCGCTGGCGGCAACCTGAGCCACTCCTGCACACCCTTCTCGATGAGCAGGTCCTGCGCGGGCCGGCCGTCCACGGTCAGCTCGGTGAACCACGAGCAGTGGTCAATGCCGGTGTTGATGAAATGGAAGCGATCCAGGGGGCACTGGAAGAAGTCGGCCAGCATCCGCACACGGTTGCGCACGCCGTGGCAGACACCCAGCGCGCGAATGCCCGTCTCCTTGTTCACGACCCGCGTCAGCGCGCACAGCGGGTTGGAGCAGTTGAGCATCCAGGCCCGCGGGCACAGGCGCTCCATGGCTCGCGCCATCTGCAGGTACACCGGCACGCCCCGCAGCGCCCGGTTCAGGCCACACGGTCCACCCGTGTCGCCGACGGTCATGGTGATGCCGTAGCGCTCGGGGATGGTCAGATCGGCGGCCATGGCCCGCAGGCCGCCGGTGGTGATGGTCACGACCACATAGTCGGCATCGGCAAAGGCAGCTTCCTGGTCCGTCGTCGCCGTGACCGTCGTCGCGAAGCCGCTGGCTTCCCTGAACTTCAGGGCGAGGCGGTGGGTCAGCTCGAGCGGGTCGGGGTTCAGGTCGAACATGACCAGCTCTGAGGTCCGCAGCGGCTCGGAACCGAGGACATTGGCGAGCAGGTTGGGCGTCCAGGCAAAGCTCCCGGCGCCGACATGGACGATCTTGAGGTCCCTCATAGCGACGCCCCGATCTCCTTCGCGGCCTCCGCCCACTCCCGCAGCCGCTCCGGCCGGCCGTCCACCGTCTCCAGCTCCTGCAGGACGATGTGCAGGGGCGTGCCTTTCGCGATGGTCAGCCCGCGCCGCAGGTGCTCCCGGATTGGGCCCATCGTCGGCGTGAATACCACGTCGGTCGCCTTCTGTCGCCACTCGATGCAATAGCGGTCGCCGACGGCCTCGACGAGCTTCTCCAGGTTCGTCCAGGCCGAGCAGACGAACTTGCGCAGGTTGGGGATGCTCAGCACGAGGGGGATCTTGTTGGTGAGGTCCTCGCAACAGCCGTAGTACGTCAGGCCGAAGCGGGCCAGGATGGGCTCTTGGTAGTTGAGCAGGAACTCCTCATACTGGGCAGGGCCTACGCCCTGGAACTCCTGGCTCTCGCCCCGGCCCCAGAGGTCCTTGAGGCGGACACAGGCGACGGGTGCCGCGTCGTGTGCGGCGGGACCCGTCGCCGCGGTGGGGCCCGCCCCACACGACGCGGCACCCACCGCCTCTACCGGCATCAGCCCGTCGCACGCCCACAGCCCACCGGTGTTCGGAGTCAGTACCCCCTGCTGCTCATACTGGTCCAGCAGCGCCAGGTTGCCGTCTCTCAGGGCCGCCATCAGCCGGTGGACCCACTCCGGGCGGTCCATCATGTCCACCAGCAGTTGCGTCACCCCGCGCAGTTGCGTGGCCCAGCCGTGCAACCAGGCGCCGGGAGTGGGAATGGTGCAGGTGCGCTGCACCGGCAGGATGTCGCCGAGTAGCTCAGCGGTGCGTTCCAGGGCTTCCTGCGTGGCGCGTTCGTTGTGGACGTACCGGGGCGGGACGATCCGCTCGAGGTCCGCCTCGCTCTTGAGTGGTGGGTCATACGCCCAGGCGCCACGATACGACACGTCAGGGTGCGTGTAGCCGATGGGCAGCCCCCAGAAGTGCTCGCCCTGCAGCTCCATGACCGTGGCGACTTCCCAGTACGGGTTGATGACCGTATCGTCGCCGATGGTGAGCTTGTACAGCGACTGACGCATCGGCGCCTCGAGCTGGCGCAACCACGGGTCCCGGCAGACGTAGGCGCTGGCGGGGATCAGCTCGTGCCAGCAGCCGGCATGGCAGATGACAGGGGAACGCTCGGGGAGACGCAGGGAGTGCACGTCGCGCCATAGCCGGCGGCGGAACGCCATCTCATCGCTGTGGGCCGCCTCGGCCAACTGGGCGGCGAGGGAGCGGACGACATCGCGGTCGGACATGACGGTCACCCTCGGGAGTGAGCTGCCGTCAGATTGTCCGCGTCGGCCCGCCACACCTGTCTCCGCCAGCAAATGGGCCCGGCATCTCTGCCGGGCCCTGTGCTTGTCAGTCGCTAGCTGTCAGTCGTCAGCCGTTCCCTGTCCCCTGTCCCCTGCCGTCAAGGCGTCTCCAGCGCCGGCACCCACATGTACGACTGGTCGAGCTGGCTCTCCTTAGCCCACTTGGCGTGGCCATCGCCATAGCCCACGTTCACACCGTCGTTGTGGCGCTCGGGCTGGGAGGCATGCTTGAAGGTGTTGTCTGCGTCCACGCTGCCCAGACCCGCGGCGCTGATCTCCGCGGCGGTCGGCTCGCCCAGGCCGCTAAGGCTGTTGCACCACCATTCATTGCCCCGGCTGGTGGCCGTGGACCCGATCGCCTCGGGCGGCACGTCCATCAGCAGGATCTTCACGGCCGGGTCGAACATCGTGCCCTCGGAAGCCCCCGCTACCATATGGTTGACCGCATAGCCCATCTGCCGGTCCTTGCGGCTCGGGCAGACGTAGATCTGCCGGTTGTGGGTGTACGGGTAGATCAGGTCGTGCCAGTAGCCATTGGCGCCCAGATAGCCCGGGGTAACAATCTCATCGAAGTCCTGGGCATACATCTGGAAGGCCATGCAGAGCTGGTGCACATTGCTGACACAGGCGGCCTGACGACCCTTCTCTCGCGCGCGGGCGAAGACGGGGAAGAGAATCGAGGCCAGGATCGAGATGATGGCAATGACCACCAACAGCTCGATGAGCGTGAAGCCTGCCCGTCGTTCGTGACTCATGTTGGTAACTCCCTTCCCGCGACGGTGATACCCACGTACTGTGACCCCAGCTGCCGGCGATTAGTTCCGTCTGCCCCCGCGCCGGGTTCCCATCGTTCTTGATGGAATCTTACCACAATCATGAGCACCTCAATCAGGAAGACGGGCGCGCAGCGCACCCCATTCCCCACGACCGAAAGCGGGGCGGGGCGCAGGCCCCGCCCCGTGGTCATCCGTCGGCCCTAGCTCTGCAGGATGAGCTGCAGGTGGGCGCCGGTGTCCAGGACCATCTGCTCCTGGAACTGGGTGTACTGCGCCAACTCGGCGGTCAGGTAGTCGTTGTAGCCGACGCCGCGCAGGGCGTTCATGATGCGCGGGAAGTCCACATTGCCGGTCAGCAGCGGCACGAAGTCGCGCTTCTGAATACTGAAGTCCTTGACATGGATCTTGCAGATGCGGTCACCGAGGATCTCGATCCACTGGTGCGGGTAGCCGTACATCAGGATGTTGCCCACATCGAAGTAGGCGCACACCAGCTCGTGCTCGAAGGCGTCCACATAGTCCCGCATCTCCAGCGGGCTGAGCAGGAACTTATTCCACACGTTCTCCATGCCCATGCGGACGCCGGTCTCCTCGGCGGTCGGGAGCAGCTCGCGGATGCTCTTCTGGGAGATCTCCCAGGCGGCGGCATAGGACACGTCCTCATTGACGACCGCCGGCACGACCAGGACCGTGTCCGCGCCGGCCCACTTGGCCACCCACAGCGCGTGCTTGATGCCCTCGACGGCCTGGACCCGCACCGCTTCATCGGTGCTCGACAGCGGGAACTGCCAGTGCGTGGAGGCCATCACACTGTGGACCTCGATGCCGGCTGCGGTAGCGGCCGCCGCGAGTTGCTCGACCTCTGCCTGGGTCTCGTATGTGCTGGGGATCTCAACGCCGTCGAGGCCGGCCCGCTTGGCCAGAGCAAACCGTTCGGCCACAGACAGTTTGGTGGGCAGTGTGCCAAAGTAGATGCCCTTCTTCACCGGTGCGCCTCCTGTAGGGGAACGAGAACGTCTGCCTGCATCGCAGGTAGGGACAGGTTCGCCGGAGGCGCCAGGGCGACCTCCTGGCGTGGGGACTGGGGATTGGGGATTGGGGACTGAGATCCGGGATCCGGGAGCGGGGATGCTGGCGGACAGACGCACACCCTCCCCACCTCCGGTGTGGGAGCGGTCACCGACCGCGACCGGTCGAGCACACCCTCCCCCCGGGGCCTCCGCTGTACGAGCGGTCACCGACCGCGACCGGTCGAGCACACCCTCCCCTCGGGGCCTCCGCTGTACGAGCGGTCACCGACCGCGACCGGCAGCCGTGCCCCTTACTGGGTCTGCTCCTGCTCGACGCCCGTGGGCACTGACGGGTTCCACCAGGTGGTGGCAAAGACATGCTCCCAGATCGTCCGCCGGTCGGGCTGTAGGCCCCGCTTGAGGTAGTAGTCCAGATGCTCGCGCGTGGTGTTCCCCCGGAAGGCGAGCAGGGACATGCGCTTGCCGTCCACGTCCACGTCGGTCACCGCGCGCACGGTCAGCGACTGTACGCCCTTGTCGGCCTGGACGGTGGCCACCGCCAGCTTGTAGGCCATGTCAATGACGGCGTTCGACAGATCGGCGCTGCGCAGGCCCGGAGCGACCTCCACGGTGATCATCGCGTAGCCGGTGTAGTCGTCCACCATGCCCTGCACGCGCCAGCCGAGAGCCTCACCGCTGGGCCAGGTGATGCCCGCGAGCCCCTGGGTGAGCAGGCGGTCGCGGTTGGACATCGGCGCGTCCACGCTCTGGGTGATGTTGATCGGTTGACCCGAGGCGCTGGGGCCCTGGGCGGCGCCGGAGGGCCTCGCCGGCGTGGCCTGCACGCCGGTCGCGGGGCGGCCGCCAGTGGTGACGGGGGAGCCGGCGGCCGTCGGCAGCGCCGGGGAGGTAGTGGACGCCTCCGGGGCGGCCCGCCGCGCCTGGACGCGAGTTGAGCGCGCCACGCGAGTGCGATCCCCTCCGGCCTGGCGTCGGGGCACTATCGCGGCGAACAGCCACACCAGCAGGGCCACGACGACGAAGCCGCCGATGATCGCGGCCATGAGCAGGCGGCGATTGTCGCGCGGCGAGGCCAGCAGTTCGTCTATCTCCGCCTCGGCTGCCGCCTCCTGCAGGGCCCGCTGACGGTCCAGCCGCGCCGCCACCGACGGGTCATTGCCCAGCCGCAGTGCCAGTTCGTACCAGTCTATGGCTTCGCGATGGTTGCGGCGGGCGGCGGCGATGTCGCCCATCAGCGCATGCACCGGGCCGCTGTTGGGGTAGCGCACGAGCAGGTCCTCGGTCAGGCTCTGCGCGCGGTCGAGGTCCCCACCCTCAACCAGCAGGACGACGTCGGCGAGCTCGTTGGCGATCGTGTTCATCATATCTCCGGGAGGTCCGTCGTGGCGCCTGTCAACACCCCGGGGGCAGTTCGTCGGCGCCGTCTAGCTTCTTCTCCATGCGCAGGCGGACGGCGACATAGCCATTGGTCTCGTAGATGCCAATGGCTCGCGGGTTGCACACGCTGGCATCCAGACTGGCCTTCGTGCAACCCCGGTCGCGGAACCACTCGTCCGCGGCCGACAGCAGCAGGCGACCATACCCCCGACCGCGCAGGCGCGGTGCGACGTAGATGTTCTTTATATACCCCACGAATGGCTCCACCATCGTGGTAATCAGCGAGACCCACACAAAGCCGCAGAGGCCCGCCTCGTCCTCCAGCACCATCAGGTGCTCGCTGGGATGGCGCAGGGCCTGACGAATCTGCTGCTCGTAGTCGCGCAGGAACGTCGGCCCCATGTGGAAGCCGGGGAAGTTCGTCTCGTAGATCTCGGCCTGGAAGCCCAGGACCGCATCGCGGTCGGTGCGCCAGCGGAACTCGCGCAAGTGGGGCCTGGTCGTGCTCGACACCGGGCTAAGCTCCCTCATCGATCAGCCGCACGTGCTCCTCCACGACGCTGCGGGGCGACATGGCAATGAACAGGCGCGCCGCCAGGATCAGCACCACCAGGTCGTCCATCTGCCCCAGCCCCACCAGCGGGAAATCAGGGATCAGGTCCAGCGGCACGGCGAAGTACAGCATCCCGGCGACGAGCACGAGCTTGGGCACGAGGCTGACCCGGCGGTCCGTGAAGACCCGCCAGTAGAGCTTCAGCAGCTGCGGCAGGTGGGCCAGCAGACGCAGCTTGCCCATCGGCGAGGAATAGAAGGCGACCTTGTCGGCGAACTTCATCGGCATAACTCCGCGGCGCGGACCGGACCCGACCGCACCTCACCTAGTCTCACTTCGCTGTGCCGCGCCTGCGCACCTGTCGGCGCGGCGGCCGGCGGCCCTACAACTGCACGAGGATGATCCCCACCAGGGCGAGCAGCACACCCCATGTCTGCTGCCGCGACAGGCGCTCCTGGAACACCAGCCATCCCGCCAGCAAGGTCAGCGCCAGGGCCAAGGCTGGTATCACTGAGAACACCACTACCCCCCCGACGCGTTTCAGGGCCGTCAGCAGGAAGTAGACGCTCAGCACACAGGTCGTGCCGGAGATGGTGCCGATGACGATGGCCGCGGGCTTGACGCAGCCCCCCCGCCGTCGGAACAGCACGTAGGACAGCAGCGCTGCCACCACGTACGTACACCAGAGGAAGAAGACGCGGTACTCGCCGGGGAGTTCCGTCAGACCCTTCTGCGTCACCCCGGCCAGTCCCTGGGCCAGGAAAGCCAGGCCGGCCATCTGCTGCCACTTGCGGTGTCTCGCGCGCGCCTCGGCCGGCGCCGACGACGGTTCGGCCGGGGTCTGGGGAGCCAGCACCTCGTCAGCCACGCTTGCCACCCCCCAGCAGCACCAGCGCCCCCAGCAGGCACAGCACCCCGGCGAGCTTGGTGACCAACTCGCGCGGCTCCAGGCTGCGCAGTTCGCCCCAGAAGACGATGGAGGCCAGCACGGGGATGACGGTCGCGGCGCGCAACAGCGACCAGGTGGCGTTGAGGCTGCCGAAGTCGAGGGCACGCAGACCCGCGTACCCGGCCACAAACGCACAGGCGCCGCCGGCGATGCCGATCAGGCCCGCGGGCAGCAGATGCGGCTGATGCCAGTCGAAGCTGCAGGCGACCAGCACTGCCGTCAGCAGCGCCCCGGACACGCGCAGGACGAGGTTGACGCCCACCGCGTCCAGGCCCCGCAGGGCCGCCGACTTCTGGCTGACGCTGGTGCAGACGTAGCAGAAGACTGCCAGGAGAACAAAGATCATGTCGTGTGACGCCCCGCGCGATGGCGACGGCAGCCTCAGCGCCGCCTAGCGCAGGGCTCCGGAAATGGCCTCGATGGCCGCCTCTTCGACCAGAGTGCCGATGTCCAGCTTCATGATTCGGCCATGGGCCTCGGCGATTCGGGCAGAGGTGGTGTCCTGGTCGTTGAGGCGGGCCTGCTTCACGATCGCCTCGGTCACGGCCGGCCCGGCGCCCGTGTCAATCTTCCCGATGATCTGCAGCAGGCGCAGGTAGTCCACGGCGCTCAGCTTCTCGGCGGCCGCGGCGCTCACCGGGGGATTGGGCAGCAGCCCGCGCTGCAGCGCCGACACGAGGCGGCTCCCGGCATCCGCCGGCCCGCCGCGCATGACCAGTTGGTCTGCCAGCCGCCCGATGGTGAGCCAGTTCGGCAACTCGGTGGTCAGCCGGAAGTCCTGCAGGGCCTGCTTGCTCTGCAGGTCGGCGATCGCCAGCTTCCACTCGGCCTTGCCGGGCGCCACCACCTCGCCGGTCGTGGCCACGACTTCACCCGGGCCAGCCAGGGAGATGCTGATCTGCATCTCCGACATCATGGAGGTCGCCAGGCCGGACAGGTCGGGCCCGGCCTCTGTCGCGCCCTCGCCCTGCTTGGGCGGCGGCGCCAGTTGCGCCGGTGGCGGCGGTGTCACCAGGCTGATGTCATACCGGGTGCTCAGCCGCCGCGACGCGGTCTGCACCTGCAGCTTCGGGCCGTCCTTCTCATCCGGGAAGAGCGCCTCGCCGGGACCCGCACGGCCGACGGCCTCAGTGACCGTCCAGCGTCCTTCCTTGTACTCGCGCGTCGTCCAGCTCTTGGGGGCGGCGTTCGTCAGGTCGCTGAAGGCGTCCCCGCCCTCAGCCATCTCAGCCAGCGAGGTATCTACCGCGGCGGCGAGCCGTGCGCTGACGCTCCGATCGGGCGCCACCGCCACATCTACGTTGACCTTGATACAGCCGGCACACAACAAGGCACTCAACGCCGTGGCTAGTGCCAGAGCCGATGTCCGCCTGCCCATGATGTGCCTCCCTCTCAACCCGTGTCCGACCCATACTGACCATACTCCTCCACAGCCTCGAAAAAGGCCACGATGTTGTCCCAGGGCACGTCAGGCTCGAGTACATGCGTGGGTGCGAGGAATAAGCCGCCATCGTTGCCGACGGTCTCGATCAGACCCTTGACCGTCTGCTTCATCTCCTGCGGCGTGCCGAAGGGAAAGACGGTTTGCGTACCCACACAGCCCCAGAACGCGATCCGGTCGCCGTACTCGGCCTTGAGCTTGACCGGGTCCATGCACTCGGGCTGCACGGGGTTGAGAATGGTCATACCGATCTCGATGAGATCAGGGATGATGGCCTCGACGTTGCCATCGGAATGGTACCATATCTGGATGTCCGGATTGATCTCCCGGGCGGCGGCCCACACGCGTCCCCACCGGGGCTTGAGCCACTCCCGCCACATCGCCGGGCTCATCATCATGCGGTCCTGCATGGCCACATCATCGCCGCACAGCAGGCAGTCTACCCCGGCCTGGGCATAGCGCCGGGCCTGGAAGAGCCGGTCCTCGGTGATGCGGTCCAGGACATACGCCGCCTGGTCCGGGTGCATCACGAAGTCCATCATCAGCTTCTCCATCGAGACGACTTGCCAGGCGTTCTCCCAGATGTGGCCGACGCCGCCCTGGATATACCAGCCGTCGTCATGGAGCTTCCCCACGTTCGCCTCGAGGTGCTCGTGCCGATAGGCGGGGGTGTAGTCGGGCCAGGGGAACTCCTCCATGCGCTTGAGGCTGTCCACATGGTCCATGGGGAAATCGAGGCGCCAGAAGTGGTGGAAGCTGCCGGGGATGTGAGCGGTGCCGTACTCGCTGTAGCTGGTGCCCTCGGGGTGGGTGCAGTCATACCATGCGGACCAGTCCACCCGCTCCCGGGTTCCGGCGAAGCCCGCGCCGGCGACATCATAGTCGAAGTAGGCGGCGGCGTCGGTCTGCCCCGTGTGCTCCTCGAACATCTTCTGCACCGCAGGCGTGAAGCCGGCAGCCTTCGGCACCCGGTCAGGCCGCTGCCGGTTCATGGCGGTAAGGACGCGTTCACGCTTGGTCATGTAGTCCCCTGCGCTCACGAGGGCGGCGTGCCTTGTCTATGATAACGCCATCCGCCGCCCCAGGTACGCTGTCAGGGCCCGCCCGAAGGGCTCCGTCGTCAGCATCAGCTCGTAGTCCAGACCGGCGCTGCGGCAGCCGTCGCAGATCGTCTCCTGGTGCTGCCGGAAGCCCTCCAGGTAGCTCCGCCGGATGTCGGCCGTCTCCGTCCGCAGCCGCTGCCCGCTCTCCAGGTCCTGGAACTCCACCGCGCCGCGGAACGGGAAGTTGACCTCCGCCTCGTCCAATACCTGCAAGACAACCACATCATGTCCCCGGTGGCGGAAGTACCGCAGGGCCCGCAGCAGCCGCTCCGGCGGCTCCAGCAGGTCGGAAATGAGCACCAGGATGCCCCGCCGGGTGAGCATGGCGGCCACCTCGGCGAGGCTGTCGGCCAACGCGCCGTCTGTAGGGCGGGGGCTTGTACCCCGCCCATCTGTGGACGTTCCGGGGCGGGGTACGAGCCCCGGCCCTACAAGCGTCTCCTCCAGCATCTCCCACAGCCGCCGCAGGTGCGCCGGGCGCGTGCGGGGCATCAGCCGCCCGGCGACGCCCCCGTCCAGCAACGCCAGGCCCGGAGCATCCCCCTGCCGGCTGGTCAGGTACGCCAGCCCGGCGGCCAGGTAGCTCCCGTACTGCGCCTTGGTGATCTCCCCGGAGGCGTACTGCATCGAGCCGCTGGCGTCGAGCACCAGCATGACGCTCATGTTGGTCTCGGCATCGTACTGCTTGACGAAGAAGCGGTCGGTGCGGCCGTATAGCTTCCAGTCCAGGTGGCGCAGTTCGTCACCGGGGCTGTAGTTGCGGTGGTCGGCGAACTCGACGCTGGCGCCCTTGAAGTGGCTATGGTGCTGGCCGGAGAAGTGCCCCTCCACAATGGTCCGGGCGCGCAGCTCCATGTTGGCCAGTCGGGCCAACGCCGCCGGTTCCAGGGCCTGGATGATGTCTGTCATGTCTGCTCTACCGCCGGGCCGCTGTGAGGCGACTACTGCACGGCGAACTTCGCTTCGCCGGTCGCTCCTGTCAGTACGTCGCGCGCCCTGAGCGTCCATTTCCCCTTTGCGTCATTGAGAGCCAGCGGCACGCGCAGTGTGCCCCGTCCGCCGGACAGCAGCTCATTGCGCGTGTAGCACCACACGCTGTGCCCCTGCGGGTCGAGCAGCTCCACATGGGCGACATGGTCGCCCGCCTTCGCGCCGGTGACGAGGTTCACCTGGGCCACCAGTTCGTCCCCGGCCTTGACCGTCGCCGGGACGTTGAGGCCCAGGCCCTGCACCTGGTACGGCAGCAGCGCATACAGCGCCGTCTCCCCCGGCGGCAGCGTCGCCTGGACGCGATCTACTTCCCCCAGGTACTTGCGGGCCCGCACGTCATACACGTGGGCCTTGCGGCCGAGGTTGACCGTGACCGGGTCGCTGTCCTGGCACTTGCGGAAGTCGCGGATCAGGCCATAGACCGTGACCGGCCCGCGGGAGAAGGTATTCAGCTCGTAGGCCCGCGGCACGGCAGGCGGGCTGGTGGCGCCCGGCGCCGCCGGCTCCACCGTGACCTCGCGCTTCACCCCGGCGCGCGTGACGATCTGCCGCAGCAGCTCGCGCATCTCCACCCCGTACGAGGGCAGCTTGAAGTTCAGGTAGACCGACAGCCCCTTGCCGTGGGGCATGACCAGCACGGCCGGCTCCCCGCCGGCGTGGGCGGCCAGCGCCGTGGCGCCGGCGGGCGTGAGGCTCTCCTTGCCGAAGACCGTCATCTCCTGGCCGGTCATGTCTATGCCTGCGCCGGCCTGCTTGAAGCTGACCTTGCTCTCGGCGTAGCTCACCTCGCCCTTGCGCGTGGCGCCGAACAGCCTCTGTAGGGCGGGGGCTTGTACCCCGCCGGCGTCAGGCTTGCCATGCGCATCGGTCCGCAGGCAGCGCATGTCGCCGACGAGAACCCCGCCCTGCTGGACGTAGGCCTCGAGCTTGTCCACCAGCCCCGCCGAGGCGGCGACGGTGAAGGGGAGGATGAGGACGGGGTAGTCTTCCAGACGGCGTCCTACCCCCGGCCCTGCGGGCCGACCCCTCCCTGCAGGGAGGGACGACAGCTCCCCCGACGCGAGGACCTGGTCGGGAGCCACATACTGGTAGTCGAGTTGCAGCTCGTTGAGGTGCTGGCGGAAGTTGTAGGCGCTCATGTACCAGGAAGCGTAGGCGTCGCTGGTGTCGCGCTCCGACGGATCGCCGGGCACATCGTCCTTCGACTCGCACCAGCTCACCAGCATCGAGGGATGGGACCAGAGGATCGCCACCTGCGGCTGAGCGCGCTGGTATTCCATCAGGAGCTTGCCCACGCCGCCCCGCAGGTCCGCCAGGGCCTCCTTCACCGCGCCGGAGTACTCGGTGAGGCTGCCGGTGGGGTACACCAGCGCCCAGGAGTGGCCGCGCGGCACGTCGTAGGCCGAGGTGGCGAAGTAGCTCACCCCCCGCGAGTCGTGCAGCGCCAGCCACCAGGGCTCATAGTGCGCCGCCACCGTCGTCCGGGCATAGCCGATCCAGCCATGGTTGAAGAAGGGCGCCGCGGACGCGGTGGCGTTCCCCCCTCCCTGCGGGGAGGGGGCCGGGGGGTGGGCCGCCGTGCGACTCGCCCGAGCCTCCGGCGTCTCCACGAAACTCCGCCAGAGGTCGAAGATCGCCTTGTTCCCGCCGCCCTTGATGGCTTCGCTGTACTCCTGTCCCCACCCGAAGCCGGTCTGCGTCGCCAGCTTGTAGTAGTCGTTCCCATTGAACGGATTGCAGCCGAAGGTGTTGGTGTGGCCCATCGGGATGGCGGGGTTGACCTCGTGGTAGGCGTCGGTGATGGTCTTGCACGCCTCGATCCACTGGTCGGTCATGAAGGTGCGGAAGTCCACAAAGTGGCTGAAGTTGGCCTGCCCGCGGGCCTCTTCGGTCTTGATCCCGCGCACCTCGTCCCACGCCTTGTACGCCGTGCCCCACTGGGCGTTGAGGGCGTCGAGCGAGGGGTAGCGCGCCTGCAGCCACTTCTGGAACCGCGCGGCGCACAGTGGGCAGAAGCATAGCTCCTGCCGCTGGTTGTGGTAGCTGAGGAAGGCCTCATCCGTGATGCCGACGGCATAGGGCCCGTCGGGAGCCTGCTGCGCGGCAGCCTCCTTGGCCGCCGTGGTGTACTTCTCGACGACCGCTGGGTCGCTCAGGCACATCCGCCGCACATCGCCGGCATGGGCCTCATCACGGAAAGCCCCGGCCCCGCCGCAGTACCCCGCGGCCAGCATCCCGTGCTCGCCGGCCAGGAACTGGCTCACGGCGAACTCGGCGTTGAGGCCCAGCTCGCGGGTGCGGTCGGCCAGGACGCCCGTCGCCTCGGGGAAGCCGCCGGGGCCCCACGGGGTGACAACGAAGTCGGCGGCGGCCAGCGCCGGCCCGAGGGCCGGCACCGTCACGGCGATCCAGCGGCTATCCTGCTCTCTGCCGCCGACGAGCACGCGCACGAAGGCCTTGTGGCTTACGCCAAGCGGATGGGCCATCGGGAGCACCAGCCCAACGGCCTGCTCACCGGCGACGCCCTTCTGCATCAGACGCCCGATGGCGAGGTCGCGCCCGAAGGCATCAATCAGTCGCCCCTCCACCGTGACATCGGCCGGCTTGGGCACGGACAGCACGACCGTCACGCTGGCCGAGCCCCCCGGCTTGACGGTCGGGCTCTTGGCCTCCAGCCGCATGATCTGCGCCTGCCTCGGCACGGGGATGACCTGCGTCGCCCAGTCCAGTGTCTTGCCCCCGGCATCGCGCAGCATCACATCGGCCAGCACGGGCCCGGCCGGCAGCTCCGCCGGCGCCTTCAACTGCGGCTGGCCCTGCGCGTCCAGGGCGACGGCTTGGGGAGCCAGGCGCAGGTTGGGCCCGTCGAAGCGCAGCTCGCGAGCGGAGCGGTAGATGACCTGCGCGCTGTCTGGCTTGCCCTGGGGCTCGCCCCGCGCCGCCCACACCATGGCTTTGCCCAGCAGCGACAGCCAGCCGTCCCAGTACGCCCACTGGCGGGTGCGCCAGTCGTCGTACTTCAGACCGATGGGGATCAGGCCCCACACGCGGCAGGCGTCGAAGGGGAAGTTGAGGCGGACGACGCGGCCCTGGCCCAGTTGCCCGGTCTGCATCCCGGACATGATCCCCTGCGGCATCACTTCCCAGGGAATGCCACGGCGCAGGAAGTGATCGGCCGGGACCTCCGGCATCGTCTTGGTGTCCAGGAGCTTGCCGGCCTGCCCGAAGCCCTCCATGACCACCAGCCCCGCGCCCTTGCTCACGCGCTCCATGATAGTCTTGGTTGCCGGTGGGCTGAGCTTCGAGGCGACCAGGTAGACCTCATAGGTGCTGTCGGTCAGGCGCTGCATCATGCGGCGGCCCGTCTCCGACACGGTCTCATCGCCGTCGGTGCCCGCGTTGAGCACGTCGTAGTCCATGTCCAGCCGCTGGGCCAACTCGACGACTTCGCGCATGTGGCGGAAGCTGCGCAGGGCAATGAATGTCTTCAGCGGCCCGCCCGCGAGGTTGCGACCATAGGGGATGTGCTCGGTGACCGGCGGGTCCTCGACGGGGCGGTCTATCCGGGGCAGGGAGAGCTGCTGGACGAGGAACTGATCTGGCGAGCCCTCACGCAGGCTCACCCGGTCGTAGCAGATCGTGCCCTTCTTCGAGACGTTGTAGATGTACAGGCTGCACGCCGGGTTGGGGGCCTTGAAAGTGGCCGTATAGTCCTCGTACTTCTCCCCCACCTCGACGTTCCAGACAATGGGGAACTCTCGCGTGGGCCGGTCGGGCCCGTGCAGCACCAGGACCCCGGCCATGGCCCCACTCTCACCACGTATGCGCATCGTCACGTTGTACTGCTGGCCGGGCTTGAGCCTCACGGCCTGGGTCGCCAGCACATAGGCGCCGGGCACGGAGACGATCTCGTAGTTGCCGCTGAAGGCCTGCACTTCCTGGCGGCGGAGGGTCTTGTCGGAAGCCGACCAGCCGTCCGGGAGGCCATCCTTGTTCTCGTCGAGGTCGAAGCCGGCGTTCTTGAGCAGCTCGCCCTCATCCTGGGCGAAGGCCGGCACGACGAGTAGCAGACACAGGGCCAGCAGTCCAGTGCACACGCGGAGCACCTCCGGGACGATTTGGCGGAGGCTTCGCCGGCCGGACAGGAGAGGCCTCCATGCCGGGGCGGCGCTACCCCTACGCCGTCCCGTCCAGCACCGCCCCCTGCCGGCGCAGGGTCTCCTGCAGCAGCTCCACGGGCAGGTCCCGTACGTCATGCCAGCCGTGGGCGACACAGAGGGCCGCGGCCGTGCCGGCGGCTTGCCCGGTAGCCAGACACGTGCCCATCACGCGGGCGGAGCCGTTGGCCTCGCGGCTGGAGGACAGACAGCGCCCGGCGACCAGCACGTTAGCCAGGCCGCGGGGGATGAGGCAGCCCAGGGGAATGTCGTAGGATCGGCCGTTCCGGATCGGGAGACGCTTCTGGTAGGTGCCCGCCCCATGGATGTCCACATGGTGGCCGCCCCGGGCGACGACCTGAGGGGACTTCCGCCCCTCCAGTACTTCCTCGGTCGTCAGCACATGCTCGCCCACCACGCGCCGGGTCTCACGCACGCCGAGGCGCGGCGCCAGGCGTGTCAGCCCCGCCTCGGCAAAGCCAGGGACCTGCCGGTGGGCGAACTGCACGGCCGTTCGGACCTGCGCGGCGAGTTCGCCCTGCACCGCGCTCAGGGCCCGTGGGTCGGTCGCGTCCACATTCGCCACCCGGGTAGTGTTCAGCGTCACCTCGCGCCGCGCCAGCGAGGTGGGCGACATGAAGATGGCAGTGCAGGGGAACATCTCGCCGCTCCGTACGGCGCCGCCGAGCAGCTCACCCCCGGCGCTGAGGGCCACGTACGGGTATCCGGCCTCGTGCAGCGCCCGGGCGCAGTCCGCTCGCGAGGTCCCGATGACGGGGTTCTCAGCCAGGAGGGCCTCCTCCGGGTGGTCCCGGACGAAGTCCAGGAGGGCAGGGAAGTCCACCGGGCCCATCTGGAAGACCCAACTGACCGGCTGGAACTCCCCGTTCGGCCCGCCCTGCTCGCACTCGGCCCCGCAGGCAGCGGCGACGGCGGCATCGCCCGTGCAGTCCACGACCAGGTCCGTCCGCACGCGGGTCCGGATGCCACCGCAGGCCAGCAGCAGCTCGGTCGCCGTTCCTCCGGCACTCGCCGCGCCGCACAGGTGAGCGCCCGGGCGCAACTCGACCCCGTGGCGCGCCAACACCTCCAGGATGACCAGGCGGAGCACCTCGGGGTCCACACAGACGCCCCAGAGGGTCCGCCAGTCGCAGATGCAGCCCAGGTAGCCCTCCAGGCGCTTGCAGCCCTCCAGCAGCTCATCGAGCACCCCGCCGACGATCCACTCGCCCCGGGAGTTGCAGCAACCCAGGATGGGCAGCCCGCTGATCAGATCGCCCCCCACGAAGGTGTCGCGCTCCACCAGCAGCGTGCGGGCACCGTTGCCGGCGGCGGCGGCCGCAGCCGCCACACCGGCACTTCCAGCCCCGACGACAACGACCTGGTACTCATCATGCGTAGCGCCCATCCGGGCCCTCCTGCACCGTCTTGCGGCAGCCAGTGCCGCGCTCCCTCAGTCGGTGAGGTCACGCCGGGCACGGGCCACGACCTCGCCCACCTCGGCGACCAGCACCTCGTTCACTTTCGGCGGCGGGGCCGCCGCCAGGATCTTGCGCCACTTCGCGTCAGCGTGCTCGATGACTTCCCGGTCCCGCCGGCTCTCGGTCTCGCCGTCCTGCCATGCGCGGCGGTCCCAGAAACGCGGGCTCCACAGGCAACGCCAGTTCGCCAGCGTATGATCGTGCTGCAGGAACGATTTCCCCTCCCCACACCCCACGTCGGCGATGACTTCCAGCGCCAGCGTCTCGGGACTGACCGACAGACCCCGGAAGAAACGCCACGACCACTCGCTGTAGTCGAGATCCAGCATGGCCTGCGTCGGCGAGAACGCGCGGGCGCAGTCAATCGTGCCCAGGTGCAGCCCCAAGCCGACCGCGCAGCCGAAGACGGTGCGCTTGAAGCACTTCTCGAAGGCAGCCATCATGCCCGGCACCCGGGCCTCGGTGTAGCCGGCGCCGAGGTCGAGGGGCACGGTCTTGCCGTAGCGGAACAGGAAGGTGTCATGGATGGCGAGGTCTTGCAGGCAGGCTTCGGGAGCCCCGAAGCTGGCCCGGCCGGACCGCATGTCCAGGACGCCGCTGATGATCATTCCCGGCCCCGTCGGCTCATCAGGTGCGAGAGCCCTGGCGATCATCCAGCCGCCCAGCAGCTCCGCCACCCCCATCACGACCGTGCCCTCCGGTGTGACCGGCGCGTTGCCGCCCGCGATGGGCATGCTTGAGAAGCCCACAGCCCGGTAGCCGCGCTCGTGGAAGCCCTGGGCGATGTCGGCGGTGCGCGAGCCAAGACACAGGGGCGTGGTCAGACAGCCGCCGGCCTGGATGAAGGCGCCCTGTCGTCCCGTGTGCCGCTCGTAGAGCCGTGAGACCTCCACAAAGTACGGCACCTGCTCGGGCAGCCGCACCCCTGGCCAGCACGGCTTGGCTGTGTTGGCCAGGATCGTCTCGGCAGCCTCCAGGGCCTCCACCCGCTGGTTGGTCCTGGTATCCAGCACCGGCAGCCCCATGGCCGTGACCTCGGGAATCGCGTCCCCGAGCCGGATCATCTCAGCCTGGCCCTCCCGCCCCACCGCTACCTGCTGCTTGGTGGGCCAATCGTAGACGAAGAAGCAGTGCTCACCGTAGCCAACGCCGAAAGTCGTCGGCACCGACGGGGCGGTGATCGTCTCGGGGTGCGCGCGGTCGGCGGCCGTGCATTCCTCGATCAGTTCCGACGGGAAGCGCACCACCCCCGCCTCGTGGTCCACCTGCCACCCAAACGCCTCGCACCGGCCGAGCATCCACCGGTTGAGCACGCGCATCCCGACTCGCCCGAGCACCTCGCGCGCGGCCCGGTCGAGTCGCTCGGCCTCCTCCTGTGAGATGACCTCGATGCGTCCGGTGAGCATGGGGTGCCTCCGTGGGTGGAGCGCGGGCTTTCCAGCCCGCGAGCCGCGCTCCGACAGCTTCGCGTCACGGAGAGGCCTGACCTGCCCACGCCGGGCGGGCTGGACGCCTGCACTACGGGGCCGGCCTGGCAGAGGGGCCGACGCACCTTACGGGGAAGTGCACTCTACGCCAATCTGGAAGGGAAGAGTTGCCATGCGCCGGGCGCTTACCGTCGGCATCGCCCTGAGTATCGCCGTCGCCGCTCACGCCACCGTGGATGTCACGCTATCCGGGCCTCAGGTGACCAAGCTGGGTGACGGCCAGCAGCGTCTCATCAGCACCGTCACCTTCGGCAACGAGGTCACCGCGTACACGCTGGTCTACGACCGCAACACCCGCGACGACAAGCCCGGCGAGGCGACCTCCAACTGGTGGGGCTGGACCGCCGGCTTCATCCCCATCGGCATGACCCAGCCGTCCAACCCCAACTGGTACTGGCAGGCGTTCTTCAACTGGCGCTTCGGCGACGAGGACCTGTCCAAGCGGCCGGCGCAGGTGCGTGTCGTGCGGACCGGACAGGACGGCGTGGTGGAGTTCGCGTGGGACACGCCGCTGGTCAAGGCCAGTGTGTTCTTCGCCCTCCCCACCGGCAGTGACAAGCTCATGATGTTCGGCCGGTACGAGCCGAAGGCCCAGCTTGGGCCGTCGAAGCTCACGCTCTCGTGCTACCCCACCGGCTTCGAGCCGCCGCACAACCGGGCCGTGACCACGGCCCTGGGCACCCAGCAGGACGGCGCGCTCAAGACGCTGGACCTGACCAAGGAGCGCTGGGTGCTGTATGAGGACGTGACGCCCAACCGACCGGGCGCCGGCCCGGCCGGACTGTTGGTCGGCACTCCGGAGGCGTTCGATAGCATCTCCATGCCCGCTGGAGGCTACGGGATCGTCACGACCGCGGTGCTCAAGCCCGAGGCGCGCAGCTTCGCCCTGGGGCTGTACGACTTCCCGGCGCTGCCGGACTGCGAACAGACGCGGAGCTACTTCCGACAGTCCGCCGATGCCGAGGCCCTGGCGCTGGGCAGGGCGGCCGCCGCGGGGATCGAGCAGCCCCTGGCCGCGCTCCCGCTGGAAGCACAGCGCATGGCGACCATCCGGGTCGGGCAGGACAAGCTCCTCGAGCGCCCGGCCGAGACCTGGCGGCCCCTCAAGGGCGTGAGCTTCCCCTGGGTCGCCAAGCAGTCCGGGGGCCCGCTGAACGTGGCGCTATTCGTGCCCCGCTGGCGGGCGTGGGAGACAATGGTGCTGGCCGGCAGCATGGACCTGAACGTCCAGCACCTGTACTTCGACGGCTCGGGCGGGCTGTCCCTGACTGACTACTGGCCCTATGCCAGCACGACGGGCATCGGCCCCATACCCTACGGTGTCGCGATGCAGCGGGCCGTGCAGATGGCCCAGGACCCGGCCAGCGCGGTCTTCGTGATGGCGAGCGTGGCCGCCGTCGCCGTGCCCAGCATCGCCCGCCAGGAGATCATCAAGCAGGTGCAGGCCGGCAAGGGTCTCGTGCTGATCGGGAGCGGCGGCTGGCCCCAGGAGCTGTTCAAGACCCCGAACGAGGCCCTGGCTCAGCAGACGCTGGCCGGGCTGGCGTGGGAGAGTGTGCCGGGCTTCCGCGAGGGGGATCGCGGGCGCGGCGGGCCGCTGGTGCAGGCGTATGACGTCGGCCAGGGGCATGTCATCGTGCTGAACGTGCGGCCGACGACGTACGGGGTCCTCGTGCCCGCCAATGACGAGGTGGACTGGCGGCAGGGCACGATGGGGACGGCCATGGCGGTGGCCGCCCGAGCGCTGCAGGCGGCCGCCAACCGCCTGCCGCAGGTGAAGCTGCAGGTGGCGTACGAGGATCAGGGCACGCTCGTGGTGCGACCCGATCCGGCCCCGGCCAACGGCAAGGCGTACCTCGCCATGGTCAACGACCAGGATGAGCGCGTGGACGCCGATGAGCTCTTCGACGAATGGACGCCGCTGGTGGACGGCCAGATCAGATGCCGCCTGCAGCAGCCCCGCAACCGCGCCCACGTCGTCTTCGCGGCCATCGCCGATGCCACAGGCAGCACCGTGGCGTACGGCTCGGCCTACGTGCCGCCGGACCCGCACCTCTTCCCCACGGTCGAGGCGGTCAGTTTCGCGCCACTGGCGCCAGCGCCGGAGGGCGCCCTCACCCCGAAGGTGGCGCTGCCGCAGGGCGGGCCGCTGACGGTGACGGTGCAGATCAAGGGGGCTCCGGCCGGCGCGACGGTCCGGGGGGCGGTGGATGATGCGCTCGGGCGGGTGCTCACGGCGACCGGACCGGTGCCGCTGCAAAGCGGCCGGGCGACGCTGTCGCTGAAGCTGACCCGGCCCGTGACCGTGTGCCATGTGCTGCGCCTGTACGTGTGGAGCCAGCGCAACCTGCTGGTCGAGGAGAAGCGGCGCTTCACCGTGGCCCTCCCCTACCCCTACGACGACTTCACGGGGCTGCTGTGGAGCTACGCGGGCGGCGACCCGGTGCTGCGGCAGACCGACCGCCTGTGCTACGACTGGGGCGCCGACATGATGGACCTGTGCCACATGGGCGGCTACGAGGGCGCCCGGGCGGCCCGCGAGTACGAGCTGGCGGCCGAGTCGGGCCTGCGCGTGATCCCGTACGTGACGCGCATTGCCGGCGAGGGCAACGACAAGCACGAGCGCGTGCCCTGCCTGCACGACCCCAAGTACCTCGACAGCACCAATGGGAGCCTGGTGAAGACCTGCATGCAGGCCCAGGCCTTCAGCCCGGCAGCGTACACCCTCGGGGATGAGAACTACCTGTTCGAGGGCCAGGAAGTCTGCCACACCAGCTACAGCGTGGCGGCGTTCCAGCAGTGGCTGCAGGCCAAGTACGGAACGATTGAGGCTCTGAACGGGGCCTGGGCGGGCTGGAAGCCCGCACTACAGACCTCTGGGACCCCGCCGTACGCCAGCTTCGCGGACATCAGGATCCCGGCGCTCCTCGAGGAAGCGGCCAAGCAGGATGCCAGCTTCGCCCCGTGGCTGGACCACAAGCTCTTCATGTCGGAGGCCTTCTGCAACACCCACGACGTCTTCCGCACCACGATCCGCACCGTGGACCCGCAGGCCAAGGTCGGCTATGACGGCTTCCTGGGCTTCAACTGGCAGTCGGGCTATGACTTCGAGCGGCTGGCGCGGAACCTGGACATGAACCAGGTCTACACGGTCAGCTGGATTCAGGGCGAGCTGATGCGGGCCTTCAAGCAGCCGGGCTCCCTGACCGGCAAGTGGGGCAACTCCGACGCCGATGTCGAGGCCGGCTGGCACGCCTTCCCGTGGAGCTGCCTGCTGGATGACGACAACTCCGTGTGGTGGTGGACCTCGTTCGGATGTGACTACATCCCCTTCAACCCCGACCTGTCGCAGAGTCTCATGGGCAAGTGGTTCTTCGAGGCCCTGCGCGAGACCGCCAGCGGGCCCGGCAAGCTGCTGCTGCACGCCGACAGGGAGCTGTCGCCGGTGGCCGTCCTGCACTCGCAGACGGACTTCTACCTGACCAACATCGCCTATGCGGCGGGGTCGCGGTCACCGTTCGCGGCCGGCGGGCAGTACCTGAGCGAAGAGACCGGCATGATGCACGGCCTCCGCGACGTGGGGCTCCAGTACCGGAGCCTGACGCCCGGGCTGATGACCCGGGAGAACCTCGACCCGGCCAAGTGCAAGGCCTTCTTCCTGCCCTATGCCTCGTGCCTGTCGGACGCGCAGGTGGCGCTGTTGCGGGACTACGTGCAGCGGGGCGGGACGCTCGTAGCCGACGGACGGGCGGGGATGCTGACCGCCGAAGGCACGCTGCGCGACAGCCGCCCGCTGGATGACCTGTTCGGAGTGAAGAGCGAAAGCGGCCTGGAAGCCTTCAAGCGCGAGAGCGCCGGCGGGAAGGTGGCCATCGAGGGGACCCTCGACGGGGCCGCGACGGCGGTGCCGCTGAAGATCGAGGCCTTCGACGCGACCGTGCTGGAGCCGGGGGTGCAGGTCACAACCGGCACGGCGCTCGGCAAGACGGACAAGGCCCCCGTGCTGGTCGTCAACAAGGTCGGCAGCGGCCGGGCCGTCCTGCTCAACATGCCTGTCACCGCGATCAACACCGACCGCACCAAGCCCGGCCAGCAGCCGGCCGAGGCGATCGTGGCGGCCATCGCGCGCAGCGCCGGCGTGACCCCGCCGGCGACGGTCACGGGCGACCAGGGCCAGGCCCCGCTGTGCCTGAACACAGTGAGCTACCGCGAGGGCAGTCTGCGCTACCTGGCGATCATGCAGGACTTCCGCGTACGCGGCCTGCCCGAGCAGACCATCCATGTGAAGCTGCCCGCCCCCGCCTACGTCTACGACGTGCGGGCCGGGAAGATGCTCTTCAAGGGCCAGGGGCAGGAGTGGGACGCGCAGGTGGGGCGGGGCTATCCGCTGGTCTATGCGCTGCTGCCGTACCAGGTGGCGGCGGTCAAGCCCCAAGCCCTGGCAGCGGGTACGCGCGGCCAGGAGATCGCCGTGAAGGTGGCGGTCCAGGCCACGCAGCCGGCGGGCTTCCATGTGGTGCGGCTGGATGTGTTCGCACCCGGTCAGACGGCCCCGCACCGGCAGTACTCGCAGAACCTCGCCTGCGCGCAGGGGCAGGGCGCGGCCACGATCCCCTTCGCCGTCAGCGACCCGCAGGGCCTGTGGCGGCTGCTGTGGCGGGATGTGGCGACCGGCGTGACGGCCGAGAGCAAGCTGGTGGTGAAGTAGCGGCGCGGTCAGCGCGCGCTGAGCATCCCCACGAGGGCGCACCCGCGCTGGGTCGCGTCATCATCGAGCGCCACCCAGCGCCAGCCGACGCGCTGCATCACTTCGGCCAGGAACGGACGCAGCCCGACGAGCGCGCCGCCATGCACCACGACGGTGGGCTCGTCGGGCACGAGGCCGGCCCGGGCCAGGAGGGCCAGGCCCGCGCGCAAGTCCGCTACGACCGCCGTCAGGACCGCTTCGCGGTCTGGTGGGCCGGCGGCTCTCAGGACGTCCAGCAGCTCACCCACCGCCCAGCGGGGCAGGCGCCCCGGGAGGGTGGGACGCTGCCCGTCCAGCGCCTCCTGCAGGTACGGCCCCCAGCGGTAGCCGATGATCGAGACCATGGCCGCGTACGGCCCGGCGGCGGGAATGAAGCGCAGGTCGGGCCGGTCGGTCAGGGCGGCGGCCGGGGCGGTCAGCGACCAGAAGGTGGCCGTCGCCAGCCCCACATCGGCCCCGTTCCCGACGCCTGCGCCGTGGTGGCTCGCCTGTTCGTCGGTCCCCGCGAGATAGACATCCGTCTGTGGGTAGCGTCGGCACGGCCCCAGTGAGGCCCCCTCGGCCACGATCGGGGTAGCGGCCCACGGCGCCCACAGGTCGGTCCGCCGCGCCAGGCCGAGCGCCGACAGTTCCGAGGCGGTGACGGCCGCCTGCCCCGTCAGCCGCGACGCGACGAACCCCGGCACCGACAGCAGAGCGCGCACGTCGGTCCGCCCCGCGAGGACCTCGGGCAGGAGATCGGCCACCGCCACATCGCCGATGGGCAGGTCCAGCAGGCGCTCGTCATCCAGCAGCGCGTTCCCCGACACCCACAGCGGCTCCCCTGCCCCGTCCAGGAGCACCAGCCCCTCGCGGATGCTGGTCAGGCCGATGCGGTCCACCGGGAAGGCGGCCAGGATGTCGCCGACGGCCGTCTCCAGGTGGTCGCACAGGCCGAGGAAGCTCTCCACGGAGGCGGCGGACCCATCGTACGTCCCCACGCCCGAGGGCACGCGATCGCTGTGGCGAAGCCGGGGGCTGCCGTCGCTGCAGTCATACACGGCCAGCTTCGCCCAGCTTGTGCCGATGTCTACGGTCAGGATCCGCATGGGGCCTACTTCCGCTCCCAGGCGGCGACGGGCAGGAACTCCCAGGTCGTGCCGGGACGCGCCTCTACCCCCACACCGTCGCGCTTGGTGTACAGCTTGGTCTGCTCGCCGGCCGCTTCCACAGCACGGATGGGGTAGGCACGTTGGTGGGCGCCGTCCTGGACCAGCAGCGTCTGCCCCAACAGGCCCGCCGCGCTCTCCAGCTTCCCCTCCAGCACGTAGTGCGACTCCCCACGCCCGCTGGCGTTTTCCAGCACCTTGCCGCTGTAGAGCGCCGTCGGACAGGAGATGGTGGCCTCGGCCAGAGCCAGCTTGCTCCCGCCCACCAGACAGGCGGCTGTGGGCCGGTTGCCCTCGCCCAGCATCGCCGCCAGGCGGCCGTCCGTCGTCACCGGCCCCAGGGCCGTGGTGACGGTGAGAGCCTGGGGGCTCAGCATCGAGACCACCACGTCGGCGCCCAGCGTCGTCTGCACCTCGACGGCGACTGCACCCGCCGGGGCCCCCTCGGGCAGCGGCAGCGTCCGCACGGTCTGCACCAGCGGTGGCCCGGCGGCGCAGCCCGCGAAGACCGTCACGAACTGGTCGAGGCCCGGCCCGCGGGTGCTACGCACCAGGTAGGGCAGCCTGGCGCCGACATCGGTGTTGCGGTGGTCGCGCTGCCCCCAGCCGTCGCCCACCAGCACCGTCTCGCGGGGGCTGCCGGGGGCCAGGGCGAGGAAGGTGTAGCCCCCGTCGAGAGCCCAGGTGGCCCTCCAGGGCTCCCCGCCGGCGGCCTCGCGCGCGTTCTCCAGTTGCAGCCCTCCGTCAGTGATGGCAAAGGTCGCCTCGAAGCGGGTCCAGGCGTCGGTGGCGGCGACCTGCCGGATGGCCGTTGAGTGCCGATCCGCCGGGGAGGCGGGGTCGTTGGGCCACGTCGTGCAGTCCACGTTCACCGCCGGGGCGTTCCCCCGGAGCCAGAAGCGCACGACATACTTGCCGCTGGCGAGGCCCGGCAGCGCTCCGGTCCCCTTGTAGCCGTCGGACTCGCCGATCAGCAGCGCCACGTTCATGCGGCCCTTCGTGGCGCCGGTTTCCTGCGGCGACAGGGCCCGCACGCGAACGCAGTTCCCGCCGTCGCGCCCCGCCGCTGCCAGCCCCCAGTCGCCCTTGCCATCCCCGCTGTAGTAGCCCCAACCGGCCGGATGCGACCCGGGCGCACCCGTGCTGGGGGTGGAAGCCAGGTTCGGCCCCTCTTTGCCGTCGGGGAGCAGTTGATGGACCTCGGCGCCGTCCACGAGGACTTCACTCACCTGCGGCAGTTGCAGGCGAACGGCGAAGGGCACGGGACGCGCTACCGGGGCGAAGGGAGCCAGTTGCAGCCCGGCGATCTGGACGTCGGTATTCGGCCCGTGGAACACGTACTGGCGCTGCGAGCCGCCCTGGGCACGGAAGATGTCCACGAGGTACGAACCGGCCGCGCCGTGGTCCACCTGCACGCAGGTGCGGCGGTAGACCGTCGCCGCCTCGTAGGCGGTGGACGAGGCCTCCATGGCCTTCACGCGCGGGGTGGTGGCGAAGAGGTGGAAGCTCCCACCGCGTCCGCCGCCGCGCTGGTTGGCGCCATCGAGGAGCACCGTGTCGTGCGACAGCGTCTTGCGCGTCTGGAAGGAGTCCGGGTGATCCCACAGGTAGCCCAGGTCCGACAGCAGCTCCCGGCCGTCCTTCCAGTAGTACAGGTCGAGGCTGTCAGAGTGGTGGTGGCCACCGTAGTCGCTGGCGTTGAGCAGTGCCATGCTGTCACGGCCGCTGGGGCCGGTGCGCAGGTAGCCCTGAGCCAGGAAGGGGAAGACGATGTCAGGCAGGACGAACGGCTCCCCGGTGCGCGTGTCCAGCCCCGGCTCGCGGTAGAAGATCGCCTGATCGGGCGAGCCGGAAGCCAGCTCCTTGCCGGCCAGCTCTTTGAGCAGCGCCAGGTGCTGAGCGGTGGGGTACTCGGCGGCGATCAGCTCGGCGTAGCTTGCCCCCAGGGATGACGTGCGGTACGAGTCGGCCTGCGGCGCCCAGCGCAGGTTGCCCTGCAGCGTCCAGATCAGACTTTGCCAGCAGTCGCCGTAGCGGGTGTCGCGGCAGGCGTTGAAGTGGTCCAGCCGAGCCTCGCCCGCCGGGGGCGTGTAGCCGGGCGGGTCCGAGACGTCGCGGAACAGCAGCCCGAAGTCGTCAATCCCGCCCATGGTCATCATGGCATAGGCCGGCGACTCGGAGGTCCCGCCGTCGGGCAGGAACCAGTCCTCCACGGTCTTGCGGAAGCCATCGAGGCCGAAGTGCACGAGCGGTGGATAGCCCACGCACATGCCCACCATCGCGGCCCCGGCGCGATTCCCCACCGACTTGTTGTTGATGGCGCTGTCACAGACGGCCAGGTATGCGCCCTCGAGCAGCACCTCGCGCTCGAGGCGCTCCCGCTCCTGCGGGGAGTACACCGGGGCGCCCCCTTCGGTCGCCGTGCAGGTTAGGTCATAGGCCTGGGTGACCGTGGACACCCACGAGCCGTCCATGCCGGAGGTGCCGATGCGACTGGCCGCCCAGTAGCCGGCCCACAGCTTGCGGTCCGGCTTGTTGGGCGGGTAGGCCAGCTCATCGGTCGGCAGGTTGCCGATGCGCTCGGCGGCCACACGCGGGTCGCAGTCGGCATATTCCCCGTAGCAGTAGCCGGCCCGGACGAGGTACTTGGGCAGGACCTCGGCAAAGCGCAGCAGGATCGTCTTGGTCGCGCGCGCGAACTTCGCCTCGCCGGTGAGGGCATAGGCCCGCGCCAGCGTCCGCAACTGGCCGGTCACGTAGCTGATCTTCCGGGAGCGAATGATGCCGGTGAAGCTGGGGCGCGTGGTGTAGCCGAAGCACTTGAACGTGTCGCCCCCGTAGAAGCCGAACTTCTGCTCCGGGTCCCAGGTGCTCTGCAGGACGACGCTCTCGGGGAACTCGCTGCTGGGGAACACGGTCTTGCAGACCTGGCAGGTGAGCTGGTTGGGGCTGCTGACCGACCAGGACCACTGGCCGCTGGGATGCCACGGGAGACCTTTGGCGCGGCAGGCCGGGCACGGGCCCGTGCAGCCGGGCGTGGTGCGCTCGACCAGGGTCGTCAGGTACTCGGGGGTCAGCAGCGGCACAATCTCGTCGGCGGCGGCCCGCTGAGACTCCATGTAGCTCTTCGCCCACGCGTAGCGGGCGATGTTGTCCTTCGCCCGGGCCAGGTCCTCGGCTTTGATGGTCGTGATCGGGTGCGTCACCGGGAAGCGATGGGCTTGCCAGTCGGCGAAGTCCAGGGCAGGCGAACGTTGCGCTGACACAATACTCACCGTCGCAAGCAGAATGGCGGCCCACAGGGCGATTCGGCGGTCCGGGCGGCAGAGGTCGGCCATGATTCGTGTCCCCGCGTGGTGCGGCGTGGCTGGTGATGCTGCCCGCCAGTTCACCGCCACCGGTGCGCGCTCCTGCCCGGAAGGGATGGGGGTCGGTCGCGGGCAATCTACGCGGACCGGCCGGGGCAGCTCGTCCGCTGCCCGGTCGGTCACGACGCCACTGGACCGGAGGATGTCATGCTAGCCGCTGTACTCCACGACTTTGGGCAGCTTGTCCTTGAGGAAGTGCCCACGCCTCGGCCCGGACCGGGCCAGGTCGTTGTCCGCATCAAGTCCTGTGGCATCTGCGCCACCGACTACAAGGCTTTCCGAGGCATTCGCCGCAATGTCCAGTTCCCGTCCATCCAGGGCCATGAACCTGCCGGGATCGTCGCCGAGATCGGGGCCAACGTGACCGGGTTCGCCGAGGGCGACGAGGTGGTCGTGCAGCCCAGTGGCTTCTGCGGCGTATGCGCCAACTGCCGGTCGGGCAACACCCACTACTGCGCCCACTCGTACACCACCGGCGGCGACGGCCCGGACGATACCCGCCCCGGCAGCTTCGCCGAGTACCTGCTGACGGAAGCCAACACGCTTTACCACAAGCCGGCCCACCTCAGCTTCGATGCGGCGTGCCAGACCGAGCCGGTCAGCGGGGCGTGGAAGGGCATCATCCGCATGTCGGAGATGCAGGTCGGCGACGACGTGGTCATCATCGGCACCGGCGGGATCGGGATGTACTGCCTGATGGTCGCCCGGGCGGCCGGCGCGGGACGGCTGATCGCCGTGGACATGAGCGACTACGCCCTGGCCACGGCCCGGAAGCTGGGCGCCACCCACACGATCAACCCGCGGGAGGGTGACGCGAAGCAGGCCGTCCATGACATCCTGCCCGATGGTCCGGACCTGGTCGTCGAGGCCGCCGGGCCGATTGAGGCGGTCAGGCTCATGGTCAGCCTGCTGCGGCGCGGCACGCGCTGGAACGTGTTCGGGATCACCACCCACGAGACGTTCGAGCTGGATGGCGGCCTGGCGCACTTCCTGGAGGCGCGCATGGATGCCAGCTTCGGCACGAACCCGATGGCGATGCAGCGGGCGCTGCGGCTGATCGGCGCGGGCCTGGTGGACCCCGAGCAGGTGATCTCCCACCGCTTCCCGCTGACCGAGATTCACCGGGCGATGGAGACGATGGGCACACCGGAGCGGAACAAGGTCGTCGTGAACCCGTAAGGGGTCGCGTCAGGAGGCGTAAGGTGTCACACATGCAGGAATTCGCCGGGCGCGTCGCGGTCGTCACCGGCGGCAGCGACGGCCTGGGGTTGGACTTCTGCCGGGCGCTGGTCGAGGCGGGCGCGGAGGTGTACTTCTGCGCGCGCCACGGTGCGCGCGGGGAGGCGGCGGCGCAGAGCCTGGGGCCGCGCGCACACTTCGTGCCAGGCGACATGGCTGACCCCGCCTCGGTCGAGGCCTTCGCCGCAGCCGTCCGCGAGGCGGCCGGGCATGTGGACTACCTCATCAACAATGTCGCCCTGGATGATCGCATTGAGCTGGATGAGCTGACGGCCGAGGTGTGCGACCGGATGTGGCAGGTGAACCTGCGGTCGTACCTGCTCGTGGCGCAGGCGTTCGTGGGCCTGCTGCGGGCGGGGGCGGGCAAGAGCATCGTCAACATCTGCACCACCAACTACATGCTGGGGCTGGCCCCGTTCACGCTCTACAACGCCACCAAGAGCGGCGTGGTGGGCTTCACGCGCTCCCTGGCCCGCGAGTTGGGCCCCGAGGGCATCCGCGCCAACACCGTCAGCCCCGGCTGGGTGATGACCGAGAAGCAGCTGCGTGTGCACGTGACCCCCCAGGACCAGGCTGACCTCCTGGAGGCGCAGGCGCTGAAGTTCCTGCTGGAGCCCCGTCACATCACCCCCGCGGTGATGTTCCTGCTCAGCTCGGCTGCCGCCGCCATCACGGGCCAGAACCTCGTGGTGGACGCCGGCAAGGTCATGCAATAGCCGCCCCACCGGAGAAGCACGGAATGACTGTCGGCGCCGCGCTGCTGGGGATGCTCCTGCCCTTCATGCAGCCTGTCTCGGGGCTGATCGCTGACCCCGGCGGGCCCGCGCAGGCAGCGTACCTGATCGTGGCCGCCGACGCCTTCGCCGGCGACTGCAACGCGCTCCTGGCCCATCGGGCCGCCGGGGGCCGCAGCGTCGGCCTGGTGCGCTTTGCGGATGTGCGGCGGACGTGGCCGGGGCGCAGCGGCCCGGAGGCCCTTGTGGCGTGTCTGCGCCACGCCCAGGCTGACTGGGGCACCCGCTTTGTGCTGCTGGTGGGTGATGCCGCCGGGCCGCCGGAGTGCGTCATCCCCTGGTGCACCGGGCCCGCGGCGTATGTCAGCAACCAGTTCCTGTCAAGCCGCGATCTGGCCCATGACTGGGACTACGCCACGCTGGGGGGGCCGGAGCCGGTGCTGCATGTCGGCCGCTTTCCCGTCCAGACGCGCGCCGAGTTGGCGGTGATGGTCGCCAAGACCATCGCCTACGAGACGACGCTGCCAGCCGGGGAATGGCAGGCGCGGTTGCGCCTCGTGGCAGGGCCCTTCGGCGGCGCGCCGATGATTGACCGGGTGCTGGAGACGCAGCTCACGCGCCTGTTGGCTGACAACGTGCCGCCCGCGTACGACCTGGAAGTCGCCTACGCCAATCCCACTTCGCCGTATTGCCCCTATCCGCCGCTGTTCCATGACAACGCCGTGCGCATGCTGAACGAGGGGGCGCTGCTGTACTGCTATGCGGGGCATGGGACGCGGCACGGCCTGGACAGCACCACCTGGAACCAGCGGACCATCCCGTTCCTGGAGGCCGGGCAGGCGGGTGAGGTGGCGGTGACAGCGGGGCTGCCGGTGATGGCGGCGATGGCGTGCTGGACGGCGGCCCTGGATACGGAGGGGGGAGACTGCCTGGCCGAGGCGCTGCTGAAGCGCCTGGCGGGGCCGGTGGCGTATCTGGGCGCGACGCGCATCTGCCAGCCGTACGGGAATGCGCTGCTGGGGCGGGCGCTGGTGGGCACGATCTTCTCGGCGGAGTACCCGACCCTCGGGGAGGCCGTGACGGAGGCCGAGCGGGGCCTCCTGGCCCCGGAGGCGTCCGAGGCACGGCGGCAACTTGATGCCCTGGCAGCCATGGTGCAGGGCGCCCCGGCGCTTGAGCCGATTCGCCGTGACACCGTGCGGCACTACGTGCTGCTGGGGGATCCCGCCCTGGTGCTGCGTCGCCCGGGGCCGCTGGCGGACCTGCAGGCCACGCCGGACGGGGCCGGGGTGCTCGTGCAGTGTGCCGCGCCCTTCGCCCGAGAGGCCCGGGTGAGCCTCCGCGTTCCCGCCGACCGTCCGGCCCACGCCGTACCCCCGGCGCCCAGACCTGACGCTCCAGACTTCGCCACGGCGATGATGGCCCGCTACCGGGCGGCCAATGACCGCATCCTGACCTCCATGGCGCCCGTTCTCGACCACGGGGCAATCCAGGTGCGGCTGCCGCTGGTCGCCGACTTCACCGGCGGGACGGTGTTCGCCCGCGTCGTCGCCTGGGACGACCGGACCGCCGCCGTCGGGGCGGCGCCGCTGACGTTCCCCGCCGCGCCCCACTGATCTCCCCGTCGCTCACGTGCCGATCACGCCGTCCTGGGGTTGGGGCCGCCTGAGGTGAGGCCGCCGAACTGCAGCTCGTGGAGGCGATAGTACGCGCCGCGTGCCTGCAGCAACTCCTGGTGCGTCCCCTGCTCCACGATGCGCCCGTTCTCGATCACCAGGATGCGGCTGGCGTTGCGGATGGTGCTGAGGCGGTGGGCGATGACAAAGGCCGTGCGGCCCTGCATCAGGCGCAGCATGGCTTCCTGGATGTTC
Source organism: bacterium (assembly GCA_021372615.1). Classification (NCBI taxonomy): domain Bacteria; species bacterium. The sequence goes on from JAJFUB010000010.1 coordinate 34,254, forward strand.
AGCTCCGTGCGGGTGTCTACGCTGCTGGTCGCCTCATCCAGGATGAGCACGCGAGGGTCGGCCAGCACCGCCCGGGCGATGGCCAAAAGCTGCCGCTGGCCCTGGCTGAGGCTGCCGCCGGCTTCGCTCAGGACCGTATCGTAGCCGCGCGGCAGGCGACGGATGAACCCGTCGGCATTGGCCAGCGCGGCCGCCTCCTCGACCTCGGCGTCGGTGGCGTCGAGACGGCCGTAGCGGATGTTCTCGCGCACGGTGTCGGCCAACAGGAACGTGTCCTGCAGCACCACGCCCAGGGCGCCGCGCAGGTCGGCCCGGCGTATCTGCCGCAGATCATGGCCGTCGAGGCGGATGGCGCCGCTCTGGACGTCGTAGAAGCGGCTGAGCAGGTTGATGATGGTGGTCTTGCCGGCGCCGGTGCTGCCGACCAGGGCGATGGTCCGGCCCGCCGGGGCGGTGAAGGTCACATCCCGCAGGACGGGCTTGTCGGGCTCGTAACCGAAGTCCACATGGTCGAACTCCACCTCGCCGCGCACGTCGTCGAGGGCCACTGCCCCGGGGGCGTCGGCGGTCTCGGGGGTCTCGTCGAGCAGGCCAAAGACGCGCTCGGCCCCGGCGATGGCCGACTGCACGGTGCCCCACAGGTTGGCGAGCTGGTTGAGCGGGCGCGTGAAGTGCTGCGCGTAGTTGATGAAGGCGGCGACGATCCCGATGGTGGCCCAGCCGCGCAGGACCATCCAGACGCCGGCGGCCGAGACCACAGCGAAGGTGATGTTGCGCGACATGTTCATCGCCGGGCCCATGCTGCCGATGAGGATGCCGGCGGCGGTGGCGCTGCGGCGCAGGTTGTCGTTGGCTTCGTCGAAGGCGGCGACGGCGCGGCCCTCGCCCCGGTAGGCGATGACGGCTTGCTGGCCGCTGATCGTCTCCTCGATGAGCCCCCCAAGCTCACCCAGGTGCCGCTGCCGGTCGCGGTAGCGCTGGCGGCTCATGGTGGAGATGATGTGGGTGAACAGGAAGACCAGCGGTGTGGTGGCAGCCGTCACGAGCGCCAGGCGCCAGTTGAGCCAGGCCATGGCCGCCCCCGCGCCCAGGACCGTGAGGACGCTGGAGATGAGCTGGGTCGCGGTCTGTGCCAGGGCATTGTTGACCGCGTCCGTGTCGTTGGTGAGGCGGCTCATGACCTCCCCGTGCGGGTGGGTGTCGAAGTACCGCAGGGGCAGGCTGGCGAGCCGGGAGAAGATGTCACGGCGCAAGTCCCGCAGCGTGCGCTGCGAGAGATGGATCATGAGCACGGTCTGGGCCCAGGTGCCCAGCGAGGACAGGACCTGCGAGCCGATCATCAGCCAGACCACGACGAACAGGTCGCCCATCCGCCCCGGGGCGATGCAGCGGTCGAAGGCCACACTGATGAGATACGGGTTCAGCAGCGTCAGGCCCGTGCCGATCACGACGAGCAGCGTGACCCAGAGCAGACCGACCCAGTAGCGGCCCAGGTATCCCCAGAGCCGCCGCACGACGGCCGGCACGTTCTCGGCCCGAGACACCTCGCCCATCATGCGCCCCGGCCCGCGCCCCGGGCCCGGCCCCATCATCTCGTGCAGCCCCTTGACCTCGCGCCGGCTAGACATGGGCCGCCCCCGTCTCGCCAAGCTGCGACCGGACGATGTCCTGGTAGACCGGGCTGGTCGCCAGCAGCTCCTGGTGTGTCCCCTGGGCGGCGATCACGCCGTCCTCCAACACGAGAATGCAATCGGCCGTGAGCACCGAGGCGATGCGCTGGGCTACCACCACGCGCGTGCAGGCCCGGCCCGGCCGATTGAGGGCCTGCACCAGACGGGCCTCCGTCGCGGCATCCAGGGCGCTGGAGCAGTCGTCGAGGATCAGCACCGCCGGTCGGCAGACCAGAGCGCGCGCAATGGCCAGCCGCTGCCGCTGGCCTCCGGACAGATTGACCCCACGCTGCCCGAGGACCGTGTCGTAGCCCTCCGGCAGGGCGAGGATGAAGTCATGGGCCTGGGCGTCGCGCGCGGCCTGCTCGACCTCCGCGTCGCTGGCGTCCGGGTGGCCGAGCCGGATGGTGTCGCGGACGGTGCCGGAGAAGAGGATTGTCTCCTGCAACACCATGACGACGTCGCGGCGCAGGTCGTCCTGCCGCACATCGCGGACATCCACACTGTCCACAAGCACCCGGCCCTCGGTCACGTCGAAGAAGCGCGGGATCAGTTGCACCAGTGTGGACTTGCCCGAGCCGGTTGCCCCCACGACGGCCACGGTCTGTCCCGGCTCGGCGACGAAGGACACGCCGCGCAGCACGGGCTCCGCCTCTTCGCCGTCGTAGCTGAAGTGCACATCGTCGAACTCGACTCTGCCGCACGTCAGCTCACGCGGCGCGGCGTCCGGGAGGTCGCGCACTTCCGGCTCGGAGTGCAGGACGCCGAGGATGCGCTCGGCCGAGGCGTCGGCCTGCGCCACCCGCATGACGAGCATCCCGACCATCATGAGCGAGGAGAGCATCTGGAGCAGGTAGTTGATGAAGGCGAGCAGTTGGCCGATATGTGCGCGCCCGGCGTGCACCTGCCAGCCGCCGAACCAGATGACGCCGACCGTGCCCAGATTGATGAGCAGCATCATGATGGGCATGACGGTCGCGACGAGGGTGGAGGCGCGCACCGAGGCGGCCATGTAGTCCTCGTTGCGGTCGCCGAAGCGCGCCTGCTCGTGATCCTCGCGAACGAAGGCCTTGACCACCCGCACGCCCGCTAGGTTCTCCTGCATGACGGTGTTGACGCGGTCGAGGCGGTCCTGCAACGCCAGGAACAGCGCATGACCGCGGCGGCTGACGGTGGTGAGCGTCAGCAGCAGCAGCGGGCTGAGCGCCACGAGCAGCAGCGAGAGCTGGGGGTCGGTGAGGATCGCCATGATGAGGCTGCCCACGACCAGCAGCGGGGCGCGGACGAGCACGCGCATGAACATCTGCGCCGCTTCCTGCACCTGGTCCACGTCGTTCGTCAGCCGGGTGATGAGGCGGCCGGTCTCCAGCTGCTCGAGGTTGCCGAAGGAGAGTGACTGGATCTTGCGGAACAGCGCCCCCCGGATGTCGGCGCCGAAGCCCAGGCCAGCGATGGTGGCGAACACCCCGCAGGCGACGCCGCCGATGAGCCCGATCACGCCGACGCCGATCATCCAGCCGCCGGTGTGCAGCACCAGGGGCAGATCGCCGCGGGCCAGACCGACATCCACGATGGTCTGCAGCAGGCGCGGCTGGGCGAGGTCCGCGGCCACTTCCACCGCCATGAACAGCGGGGCCAGCACGGCGGCCACCCAGTACGCCCGCATATAGGTGATAAGTCGCGACAGGGAACTCACGAGACTACTCAGTCCGATCCTGATATTATGGATACCAAACTATTTTAGGCATCAACCTCTTAGCTGTCAACAATACTTTGGCATCTTCTGAGGCCCGTGCCGTCTGGTACCGACTTACGGAGGTTCGCGCTAGAACAGGCGGCGGGTGGCGGGGG
>JAJFUB010000011.1 GCA_021372615.1 bacterium
GAGGGCCAGGCGGCGTTCCTCGGTGGTGAGGCTGGGCCAGGGAAGCCAGGCGAGCTTTTGCGGGTCGCCGCGCTCGTAGTGGAGGATCGCGAGGAGTTCGCGTGGGAGGTTGGAGAAGCGGACGCGGAGGGCGTCTTGGAGATGGGGGAGGAGGGCGAGGGTGCCTGCAAGATTGACGCATGTTTGTGGTGCGGTCGCGCTCAGGGGAGCGCTCCTACCGGTTCCTTCGTCACTTGTTGGGTCGACGAGGCTGAGGTGGCGGGCGAGGGCCGGGAGAGCGTAGCCGGGGGCGTCTGGGACGGCGACCAGGGCGCCCTCGAAGAGGTCAATGAGATTGCCGAGGGGCTTGCGCGCCAGGGGCAGGATCTCGGTCTGGGAGAGCAGGTTGGTGAGCAGCCGGGCGCGGTAGCAGACGATGGGGTGGTCGCCGCAGAAGAGCAGGAACTCCGTCAGCGGGGCGAGGCCGGAGCGCTGGCGGGTCTGCTGCCACGACCATTCGCGGGTGGTGTCGTCCAGGCGCGCGGTGAGGTGGATGGTGCTGTCTTCGATTGTTACTGCGGTGTAGATGTAGGGCATGAAAGGCGTTGATGGTTGATCGTTGATGGTAGAGGCGAAGGCGAGTCAGTCGCCACGGAGTGTCGGTGCGGGACGCACCGACCTACGCGTTGGGAAGGAGGCGGTGCGAGAGCAGTTAGGCCATTTCGCGGGACACTTCGGCCATGGCGATGAAGTTTTTGGCGGCGCGGTCGGTGTAGGTGCCGGAGGCCGTGCCACCGAGGACGAAGTTGTCCGGGCCAGCCTGGGCGAGGCGTTCGCGGGCTATGGCGCGGACCGTTGCCTCGGGCTCTTTGTCTATGACTTCCATATCATCAAGATTGCCGACGATGCAGACGCGTCCGGCGAGGGTCTCGCGGGCTTTGACGAGGTCGCAATCTCCCCAGGGCGGGGCCTCGAAGCAGTCGGCGGCGTCCATGCCGATGTCGGCGAACATCTCGAGGTACTTCATCACCGGGCCGTGGTTGTGGTAGTAGACGACGGCGCCGTGATCGTGCATGAGCTTGACTAGCTTGTGGTCGGGCTCGGTGACGGTCTGGCGGTAGGCGTAGGGGCCGAGTTGGGTTGAGGCGTATTCGCCGCCGATGATGCGGAAGCCGTCAATGCCCGCCTTGCACGCGGCCTCGGCAGCCTCAAGGGCGCGCTCGTTGGCGATGCGGATAAGCTCGATGAAAGCGTCTGGAGCGTCAACCCAGAGCAGGGCGAAATCTTCGGGCGAAAAGAGCGTGGCGGGTGTGCAGATGGCGTCGGAGAAGCCGCAGAGGACGAGGCCCTCGTCGCCGAGGCGGTTCTTCCATTGGTTGAAGACCGTGGGATCGGGTAGCACGGGCTCGTAGGGGACCGAGAGCGCTTTCTCGATGTCGTCGGCGGTCCGGCAGGGGAACTCCATGGTCGCCTGGGTGATGTCGGTGCGGCGGTTGAGCTGGTGGAGGTCGCCCTTGGGAGTGTGGTAGGTGAAGCGGGTGACGTAGCCCTCGGTCTCGACGGTGGTCTTGACGGCCCTGCCCCAGAAGCCGCCGCCGGCGCCGCCCACCGAGGCGATGAAGTCGGTCTTCTGAACCAGTTCGAGGCCGATCTCGCTGTCGGGATTGACGTGGCCGAAGCCGAAGGGGGCTACTGGCACGCGGTCGGGCTTCTGATGGGCGAAGGCGCAGAGGAGACGTTCGCGGGAGTTCACGTGTTGGGCTCCGGAGAGAGAGATGACGGCGAAAACAGAGAACAGAAAACAGAAAACGGAAGACAGGGAGAGGCGAACGAGTCGGTTTTCTGTGGCGGTGTGGGTGCGGGACGCACCCACCTACGCGGGAAGGGCAGGTCTGAGACGGGTTGAGGGGTAATGATAGCATATCTTTGGGTGATGAGGAACATTATGCGATATTGGGCGCTTTGCGGTCTGCTTGCAGGGAGCCTGGGCTGGGGGCAGGCTGGCCCGGCTTTGGTTTGTTTTGGTGGGTTTGAGGAGGGGAAGGTGTGGCCGGGCGGGACTGTGAGCACCGACGTGGTGAAGGTGGGGAAGGGGGCGATGCGGTGGGTGCCGGCGAAGGCGGCGAGTCTGTCGGCGCAGGGGGTGCCTGCGGACTGGTCGGGGTATGACAGGCTGAGCTTCTGGCTGCACAGCGCTAAGGCGAATGGGCAGATCAATACCATTGTGGCGACTTCGGAGAATCCGGCCAATGGCAAGGAAGAGTGGGACTATTACTTCTATCACCTGACTGTGGACTGGGCGGGCTGGCGGCAGGTGACGCTGCGGCGGGGCGTGGAGATGCAGGCGTCGCGGCGGCCGTTGGGGTGGGACCAGATCCAGGCGCTGACGTTCAACTCGGGCGGGTGGGACCATAAGGCGCTGGCGGATACGGAGTTGGTGCTGGATGAGGTGTGCCTGTCGCGGGACCCGGTGGCGGTGGAGATGGGGCAGGCCGAGCGCATGGAGGGGCCAGTGCGGGTGGTGCAGCGGGTGCAGGTTACGGGGCGGGATGACAAGCCGGTGCGGGTGAAGCTGGGGCTTGACCGGGCGGGGCTGAAGCTGTTTGAGGCGGAGGTCGAGAAGGAGGAACTGGGGCCGATACCGAGTGCGCAGACCGCGGAGGCCGTGGTGACGATGAGGCTAAAGGCAGGAGTGAAGGCGGAGCCGCTGGCGCGGGAGACGGTGGGGCTGGAGGTGACACCGGTGGGCTACGAGCAGGCGGCACAGAGGGTGGAAGTGGCGGCGACGGTGCCGCTGGCGGCGCGGCCGCACCCACGGCTGTTCTTGACGGCGGCGGAGATCGCGGCGGCTAAGGAGCGGGCGGCGAGGTTGCCGTGGGCCGACGCGCAACTCAAGGGCATCATATCGCGCGGCGAGGCGGCGCTGAAGCTCAACTGCGCGGAGATACCGGACCGGGGAGGGCAGTGGGGGCACTACTATGTGTGCAAGACGTGCGGGGTGAGCCTGAAGAAGCTCGACAACACGCACCACGAGTGCCCGAAGTGCAAGCAGGTCTACAGCGGTTGGCCGTGGGACGACGTGATCATCGCGAGTACCCACCACAGCTTCACCGATGGCATTGAGCGGCTGGGGCTGGCGTATGCGTTCAGTGGCGAGGAGAAGTATGCGGAGAAGGCGCGGGAGATATTGCTGGCGTATGGGGAGAAGTACCGGACGTTCCCGTACCATGACAGCCGCGGGGGCGACGCGCGCTCGGGCGGGAGGCTATACGCCCAGACGCTGGATGAGTCGGTGGACATCATCGGCGTGGCCTTTGGGTATGACCTGGTGCATGACGCGAAGTGCTTCACGGCGGAGGATCATAGGAAGATCGAGGACGGGTATCTGCGGGAAGTTTGCCGGACGATCCAGCGGCATGATGCGGGGATCTCGAACTGGCAGACATGGCACAACGCGGGTGTGGCGGCGGTGGGGTTCTGTCTCGATGACCCGGAGTTGATTGGATGGGCGATCAACGGCAAGAGCGGGCTGCGCTTCCAACTGAAGAACAGCGTGCTACCGGATGGCTTTTGGTATGAGGGGACGGCGGGGTATCATTTCTATGCGCTGGATGCCCTGCGGTACACCGTCGAGGCCGCGTATCAGGCGGGGATAGACTTCTACGGCGACCCGGTGTACAAGTCGCTGTATGAGGGGCCGATGCAGTATACGTTCCCGGATGGGAATTTCCCGGCGATAAATGACAGCAGCAAGATGAGCATCTCGGGGCAGAGTCGGTTGTATGAGCTGGCGTATGCGCGGTTCAAGGACCCGAACTTCGCTTGGGTGGCAGGGTTTGGGAAGAGGGCGAGCCGGGAGGCATTCTTGTGGGGAGTGGAGGAGTTGCCGGCGGTGACGGCACCGAAGCTGGCGAGTAAGAACTTCAACGGGCTCGGCGCGGCGGTGTTGCGCGTGGGCGAGGGGGCGGACGCGGCGTATGTGCACTTTGACTATGGGCCGCATGGCGGCGGGCATGGGCATCCGGACAAGATGGTGGTGACGCTGTGGGGGCTGGGGCAGGAGATCGCACCCGATCCGGGGTGCCTGGCATATGCGGCGGCGCTGCATACGAGCTGGTACCGGCAGTCGGTGGCGCATAATGTGATTGTGGTGGATGGGAAGTCGCAGATGCCGACGGAGGGGAAGTGTGGGTTGTTTGCGTCATGGCCGGAGGCGGCGCTGGCGGCGGGGTCGTGTGAGACGGCGTATGAGGGCGTGACGTTGAAGCGGACGGTGCTGCTGACGCCGACGTATCTGCTGGACCTGCAGGGGGCAACGAGTGCCAAGCCGCATGTGTATGACTATGTGTGGCACAACGTGGGGGCGATGACCCCGAACGTGGCTGTGACGCCGAAGGAGGGGACGCTGGGGAAGGACGCGGGGTATCAGCACTTCACGGGGTTGCAGCAGGGGTCGGGGGAGAAGGACTGGAGTGTGGACTTCGTGCAGGCCGGAGCGGGCGAGACGCCCGCACTACGCGGGTCGGGGACGGTGCGGCTGACGATGGTGGGGGCAGCCGGGACGGAGTTGTACTTTGGGAGCGGGCTCGCGGGGCGGCCGCCGCAGCCGTGTCCGATGGTCGTGGCGAGGCGGCAGGCGGCGGAGACGCTGTTTGCGTCGGTGGTGAACTTCAGCAAGACGGCGCCGGAGGTTACGGCGGTGGAGTTGGTGCCGGTGACGGTGGAGGGGAAGGCGGCGAGTGCTCAGCAGGCGGTGGCGGTGAAGGTGACGCGCGGGGCGGCGGAGGATTGGCTGCTGGTGGCTACGGTGGGGGGAGAGAAGCGGTTTGGGGAGTTCACGACGACGGCGCGGGCGTGTTTTGTGACGCGGGAGGGCGGTAAGGTGGTGGGGATGCGGCAGGTGGAGTAGTGGTTGGTGGATTCGCGGCAGGTGGGCAGGGGAAGAGATCGCGGTCTGGTGACCGCTCCTACAGGCGATGGTAGCGTTGACGCAGTAAAATGGGACAGGCCTCGCGGCCTGTCCCATCTTCGTTGGTGAAGGCAGGTTACTACAGCGGCAGGTTGACCTTGCAGCCGTCGTCGGCGCTCTTGTACATCGCGAGGGCGATTTCGAGGCTGCCGCGGGCCTTTTCGAGGGTGACCCACGGGTCTTTGCCCTCGTTGATGGCCTTGACCATGTCCTCGATCATGTACATGTGCTCGGTGAAGGCGAAGTCAGCCGCGCCGCCGGCAGCGGTGGTCTGGGCTGCATCGCCGATGCTCAGCATGTCGGCGTCGCCGGGCTGCTCCTCGCGGAACTTCCAGGTCGTGATGCGCTCGCCCTGCATGATCGCGGTGCCGTTCTCGCCGTTGATCTCGATGCGGATGTCGGTGCCGGGCCATAGGGCCGTGCTGGCCTCGACGATGCCCTTGCCGCCGTTCTCCCAGTCTATGAAAGCCTGCAGCGTGTCCTCAAGCTGGACCTCGGGGTGGGCAACGTTGAACATCCGGGCTTCCACGCCCTGGGCCTCGCCCATCAGGTGGTGGAGCAGGTCGATGTAGTGGAAGGCGTGCTGGATGGTGACCCCGGCGCCCTGGTCGCGCTTGCTGCGCCAGTCGTCGGAGAGGTAGTAGGCGGTGTCGCGGAACCACTTCATGTGCGCGCCGGCGTAGTAGAGCTTGCCGAAGCGGCCGCTCTGGATGGCGTTGTACATGGCCTGAATGGGCTTGCGGAAGCGGACCTGGAGCGAGATGGCGACCTTGACGCCGTTGCGGTCGCGCGCGGCGATCATCGCGTCAACCTTGTCCAGCGTCATGTCCGGCGGCTTCTCGATGACGACATGCTTGCCGGCGTCCATGGCGGGGACGGCGAACTGCGCGTGCATGGCATTGGGGGTCAGGACATTGACGACATCAATGCGCGGGTCGGCCAGCAGCGCCTCGAACGACGCGGCGGCCTCACAGCCGAAGTCGGCGCAGAACTTGTCGAGCCGTTCCTGCTGGGGATCGGTGGCGGCGATAAGCTGCGCGCCGGCGGCGGCCTGAATGGCCTTGCCGTGGAACTGTGAGATGAGGCCGCAGCCGACGAGGCCGAAGCCGAGGGGGGTGGTGGACATCCTGCGCCTCCGCGGGGTGGAGTAGAACATCAGTTGAGGCTGATGAAGAGATGCATCAACCTGATTGGCACACACGTCTCTCGCTGGCTATGGGTTGAGCAATAGAGATGCTGGTGATCGGGGAAATCGTGCGCCCGTGAGAGCCCATCTTGGACGCCCAGCAAAGTAGCTTTCTTGGCCAATGCTCGACAGATGAAAGCGGCCGCTGATGCGGGATCACCTTCAAACACATAACCCGCCATTACAGCACAGGGATGTCCCCGGCTGTAGCTGCAATCGACGAAACGTTGGACGCCGGCATTTATGTAATAACTGGTGTAGTTGCCAGCACGAAGTCCGCTGACCTTCTTGCACTCAATCCCAAGATACCTCTGCGGGTGCTGGAACGAACATGTGAATATGGCCAAGAAATCGGGCTCACCAGTCTTTGCCGATGAGTACTGGCCGCCAACGCCATCGGAGTAGACCGAACCCTCTGGGATCACATACACAGACGGGATACTGTGGCTTGCCTCATCGACAAGGTATGGCCGGAGACGGGCATTGATGGGTACTTCCTTCATCCGCGCAACCCCCGGAGTAGCCAGCACCATGGACTGGACTGCCCTCTCCAGGATTCCCAGTACATGTCCCAGCAGGCCCGGCCGTAACTCAAAGAAGGGCGTTCCTATTCTGTCCGTTTCCCCGCTCGGTTCCATGTCCACTCACAGATGGTCAGAAATGACGGCACCGGCATCTCTATGCGCCGCAGCCTTCGTCCAGTACCGCTTCTCTGCACGCTTGATGATCAGCAGGCCCGAGCCAGGGTCGTAGACACGGATGTTCCTGCGAACGGCAAGATTAGCGTCAACCTGATGGTGCAGCGTCCGAGACAGCGACCGCAGTACGACGCTCCCCGGAACGTCCTTGTGTTGCACTACCCTCGCGTCTTGCTCAACCAGACTCGTCTCAACCAGTTGGATTACCTGTAGGGGGTCGCTGTCACCGCACCATATCGTGATGGCTGCCTGTCTGCCAGATGGCTCAAGATACGGGTTCAGACTGGCTGCGAGCACGGCGGCGTACGCGTCAAGATCCTGTGCGTTCGGTGGTTCTGGAGCAAAGGACGCTTTCTTGCTCTCACGGAAGAAGCTGATAGTGGAGGTGACTACCTCATCGACGAAATCAGATTCCCGCGCCGTTAGCCTGTACACCTCAGCAACTAGCCGCTGGAGCTCCTCGTGCGCCGGCAACGCGTCCGCAGTGTCGTGGCCATGGCGCAAGAGCGTCTCCAGTTCGCAGATTCGCCCGCGCTGTTGAGCCGTGAGGTCATGCCATTCCGGAACCGGCAGCGCCGCGATCTCGCTCGGTAGCACATCATCTCGCTCTACCCCCCAACGAGACGACGTCAGGAAGAGGAAATACTGCGCCACGTCCGAATTGAGAAGCACGGACAGGTACTGTCCCAGCTGCTCATCAGTTTCCCCCAGGGATAGCCCCCAATATCGCGGCGAGAACACCACGCCTGATGGCACGTAGGCCGCCGTTATTCTGTCTTCCTTGGGCGAACGCCCGACGAGCAACTGTGGTCCCAGGAAGAGGTGCGGCGTCTTCTTGTCACGCCAACGGTCGGCACGATCGGTCTCTTGGACTGCCGACAGCACCAGCGAACTACCATACGGGGGTATGTCTTCCTCGCGCAGCAGCGGTCTGCCCACGAAGCTCGGTGGGGGAGGAGCGCCCTGATCGCGGCGCTTTGACAGTGGTTTCCTGTCGAGATTGAATATCCCGCAGCCTGCTCCTCGCTGCCAGCCACGGCCGTCCGCAAGCTGCTCCAATGTAGGCTGCTCGCGCAGATGCTGAAGCAAGTTCCAGTCTGCAGCGCTGCCCCAGAACGACGCTTTCCAGATGGAATGATCGTGTCTGATCAAGTCGAGCGGCAGGTTAACCTTGTCGTCATCCAGTATGACCACCTGCTTGGTGGTATCCACCGCTCGAGACACCTTAGGAGCATCATATCTCACCGTCGCGTCTTCCGTTGGTGGCCCGTTCTCGCACAGAACTACTGCTGGCGGGGCAGTGACCCCTCTGAATATCTCAGCGTCCCGAAGGTGCATGAGATTCACGACGTGCAGGTTACTGCACTCGCTCAGTAGCCGCTCAACCGTCCTACGCCCCCGCGGCTGGAAGAGCATCAAAGCCGGCACCATCATGGCGATGCGACTGCCATCTCGGCCGAGCTGCTGCGCTCGCCATAGGAATGCGTGATAGGGCTGGTTGTTGTCTAGGGGGAGGCCTCTCTTGTTGCAGTACGCAGAGGCAGAGGCGCAGTGCTCCCTCGACTGCGTCCAGGGCGGATTGCCGACCACTAGGTCGAATTCACATGATGCAAACGGCCATCGCGCATTATACACGGCATCTTCATCGAAGGCGTCCATACCAGAAAACAACGAAATCCCCTCAAGGTGCGGCAACCGTATATCCGCTGCGCATGGGACCTCACACGCATTCTCCAGCAAGGCGAGATAGAGACTGAACGCGGCGATACGGCCGGCATCCAAGCTAATCTCAAGGCCAAACACCTGCCCTGTCAGGATACGACTGAGTTCGGCAAAGGTAGGCGCGACCCCAGTTCGCTCGCGCCGGCGGAAAGCTAGCCGCCTGAAGACCTCCACGAGGAACGCACCTGATCCACAGGCAGGGTCAAGAACGAGGGCGCTGTCATCCAACCCTCGCATGGCTTCTTCTACGATTGAGCGGACCAACAGGGGGGGTGTATAGTGGACCCCGGTCTTGTTCTGAACCGGTTGCTCTTGGCCTGTCGCCGTGTTCTGCCCTGCCGGTTCGTCCTCACGGGTGAACATCTCGTATAAGCTGCTAATCAGTTCCACCGGGATCGTGGCGAAGTCGTATGGCCACAGGCGTCGTTGGCCAGTGCCCATCTGCTCGCCCGACAGGAACCTCTCCAGTACTCCCCAGTGCTGCGTCTTGAGGGCCGCGGTCTCATGATCCTCGAGAGGAAACAGATCCCCATTGAAAGCTTCGGCCATCCACCTGAACAGAGCGATGGCAGAGGTCTGATCGGTGAAGATGCCCGCCAAGACGTCCTGCCCAAACCGCTCACGGAGGAAATCCGGGCTAAGTACACCGCGGTCCGTCAGGTATGACAGGAAGATCGCCCGGCCGAGAAGCGCCTGGGCTGTCTGAAGCGTTAGCTGCTCACCGACGAGGAGGTTGCGCGCGTCTGCGATGTCTTTGAGCAACTGGCTGTCCACGCGCTCTCGCGCGGTGATCTTCATCCCCGGAGTCGTCTGCCAGAAACTCCCGGTATCGAAGCAGACTCTCCCATAGGTGTCCCGCAGTGTCTCATCGGTCAGGCTCAGGATACTGAGAAGCGCTCCGCTGTGTTCCTGTTCGCGCTCGTCGCCCTCGAGCTTCGATGGGTGCGCGTACGAATTGTATAGGTACACTACGTCGCCACTGACGAGGCAAAGGACTGGAGCGTCACCGCGATTCCAGGCCAGATGGTGCCATGCGCGACCGGCTTCGGCATTGATCTCGTCAAGCCACTTGAAGTAGATCTGGGGCATGCCGGAGATCGCATAGGCGGCATCCGCACGGGCGCTGGACAGGAAGTCGCCGTAGCTCAAGGCCACCGACTCCGTCTGCACGGAGGAACCGTCGGCTAGGGCCAGGCCCTCCGCCCCTGCATAGCCCATGCGGTCGATTGCCTCCATCAGCCGTGGGTCAGCCATGATGGTTGATCCTCTGGTATCGATGGGTAGTCACTGCGAGGCGCCGTCAGCCTGACCAGCGGCTGACGGCCACGAACGGTAAGGTTACAGCAAGCCAATCGTGGTGTCAACGCAGCGCGGGGGTGCCCTCCCCCTCGGAGCGACCCCCTCCTCCCCGCTGTCAGAGCCGCGGCCCCCCCGTTGCCCCCTCCTCCCCTCACTGGTATGATACCGCCCACAGGAGGCGACTATGCTCTACGAGAAGCAAGCTAGCGGTACTGCCGAAGACATCCTCGCGCGGCTGGCCGCCGCGGTGGCCGCGCACAAGTTCGGCGTCATCAGCCAACTCGACCTGCAGGCCAAGCTGGCTGAGAAGGGCGTGGACCTCGCGCCGGTCTGTTGGGTCGTGGAGGTGTGCAACCCGGTGCAGGCCCAGCGCGTGCTGGAGCAGGAGATCACGCTGGCGACGATGCTGCCCTGCCGCCTCTGTCTCTACGAGCGCGCGGGGGCGCTGTGGGTCGGCACGCTGCGGCCCAGCCAACTCATTGGCCTGATGGGCCAGCCGGCGCTGGCGCCGGTGGCGGCCGAAGTCGAAGCGACACTCATCGCAATCATTGACCAGACATGCGCCTGAGCGGGCGCACCACAGGAGGCGACGGCATGCTCAAGGAGTTCAAGGAGTTCGCCATCAAGGGCAACATGCTGGACATGGCCGTGGGCATCATCATCGGCGCGGCGTTCGGCAAGATCGTCACGTCGTTCGTCGAGGATGTCATCATGCCGCCCGTCGGGCTGCTGCTGGGCAAGGTGGACTTCTCCGCGCTGTTCCTGAGCCTCAACGGGCAGAGCTACGCCTCGCTCGCCGCCGCCAAGCAAGCCGGCGCCCCCACACTCAACTACGGGGCATTCCTCAACAACATCCTCAGCTTCATCATCGTCGCCTTCGCCGTGTTCCTGCTGGTCAAGGCCGTGAACCGGCTGCGGCGGCAGGGCGAGGCCGCCGCGGAGGAGGCCGAAGAGGCGACCGAGAAGACCTGTCCGTTCTGTCGGTCGCAGATCTCCATGGAGGCCACGCGCTGCCCGCAGTGCACCTCGATGCTGGAGGATGAGCCCGCTGCCCACTGACACGCCGGACCCGGGGGCAGCCCTAGCATCCGGGGCGGGTTCAGCGATTTGCCTGGCCGGGCGATCGTGCTATACTCGTAGGCCCTGACCCATCATCTTGCACCGCGAGTTGAGGACCATGCGACCCAGCAGTGACTTTCCGGGCAAGCTCTTCGTCGTGGAGGGGATTGACGGCTCGGGCAAGAGCACGCAGATGCACTTGCTGGATACCTGGCTGCAATCCCAGGGCTACAGCACGTTCTTCTCCGAATGGAACTCGTCGGAGCTGGTGAAGAGCGCGACCAAGCGCGGCAAGGCGCGCCACCTGCTGACCCCGCTGACCTTCAGCCTCATCCACGCCACGGATTTCGCCGACCGCACCGAGCGCAACATCGTGCCGCCGCTGAAGGCGGGCGCGGTGGTGCTGGCCGACCGCTATGCCTACACGGCCTTCGCGCGCGACGGCGCGCGCGGGTGCCACCCCGACTGGGTGCGGGAGCTGTACTCGTTCTCGGTGCAGCCGACGGTGGCGCTGTACTTCAAGGTGCCGCTGGAGGTCGCGCTCAACCGCATTCTGGTCGGCCGGCCGGAGCTGAAGTTCTACGAGGCCGGCATGGACATGGGGTGGAGCGACGACGTCTACCAGTCCTTCCGCATCTTCCAGGGCAAGATCCTGGAGCAGTATGAGGGCATGGTGGACGAGTTCGGCCTGCACGTGATTGACGCGACGCTGCCGATCCCGGATCAGCAGGAGCTGGTGCGCGAGGTCGTCCGCCCGCACCTGAACGGCCTGCTGCGCAAGCCGGGCTAGAGGCGAGGGGCCTGACCCCACAATCACCCGATCCACCCGGGGTCAGCCCCCTCCCGGGCCTGCGGCCCGTCCGGGGACAGACCCCTGCGACAGGAGCCTCCTATGCACATCAAGAGCTACTGGCATCCCTACCCTGGCCTGGCCGAGGACGAGGAGTACCCGGGGCGGCTCATCGTGCTGGAGGGCACGGATGGCGTCGGCCGCTCGACGCAGATCACGCTGCTCAAGCGCTGGCTGGAAAGCTCCGGCATCGCGGTGTATGACACCGGCCTGACGCGCTCGAACCTCGCCGGCCGGCATCTGCGCGAGGCCCGCGAGGGGCATACGATGGGGCGCATGACGCAGGCCCTGTTCTACGCCACGGACTTCGCGGACCGGCTGGAGAACGAGATGGTCCCGGCCCTGCGCGCCGGCTATGTCGTGCTCACCGACCGCTATGTCTACTCGCTCATCGCCCGAGGGATCGTCCGCGGGCTGGACCCGGACTGGATGCGCCGGATCTACGGCTTCGCCATCCAACCCTCGGCGGTGTACTACCTGAAGATCACAATCCCCGACCTCATCCCGCGTGTGCTGGCCAGCGGCGGCTTCGACTACTGGGAGTCGGGCGCCGACTACTCCGCCGGTGGCGACCTCTATGACTGCTTCGTCAAGCACCAGTCGGCGCTGCTGGAGCAGTTCGAACAGATGGCCGACGAGTTCGGCTTCGTCAGCGTGGATGCCTCGGCCTCGATAGACCAGACCTTCCAGACGCTGCAGCAGCGCCTGAGCGAGATGATGCAGGATGCCTCGCTCAAGCCCGGCATGGCCACGCCGCTGCTACCGCCCCCGGCGGGGCGCCGGCCGTCAAGCGACCGCGTGGCCGAGGTGCTGCGGGAGTTCCTGGCGTCGCTGGAGGGCGAGGGCTAGACACCGCGACACCGACCACTGCCACGGGGGGTGATGACGTGGACACAAGCATGGACGTGCCGGACGAGGCGTACGGGCAGTGGCTGGTGCAACTCAAGACGCGAATTCAGGGCGCCCAGCTACGGGCGGCCCAGTCGGTCAACTCCGAGCTAGTGCTGCTGTACTGGTCCATCGGCCGGGATATCCTCGAGCGCCAGCGTGAGCACGGTTGGGGGGCCCGGGTCATAGACCGCCTGTCGGCGGATCTGCGCCGCGAGTTCCCGGACCTCAAAGGGTTCTCCGTCCGCAATCTCAAGTACATGCGCGCCTTTGCCGAGGCCTGGCCAGAGGAGGCAATTGTGCAACAGCTTGTTGCACAACTGCCCTGGGGGCACAACGTGCGTATCCTGGACGGCACGAGCGGAGTCGAGGAGCGCCTCTGGTACGTCAAGGCCGCCCTCACCCATGGTTGGTCGCGCAACATGCTGGTGCACCAGATTGAGAGTGGGCTGCACCTGCGGCAGGGCCAGGCCGTCACGAACTTCGCCCAGACGCTGCCGGCGCCACAGTCCGACCTGGCGCGAGAGATCCTCAAGGATCCCTACAACTTCGACTTCCTGACGATGTCCGACCAGGCACAGGAACGCGACCTGGAGCACGCGCTACTGGCGCAACTGCGTGATGCCCTGCTCGAGTTCGGCGGTGGCTTCGCCTTCGTGGGCAGTCAGTACCCCCTGGAAGTCGGCGGGGAGGACTTCTTCCTCGATCTACTGTTCTACCACCTACGGCTACGGTGCTTTGTGGTCGTTGATCTCAAGGTCGGCAAGTTCAGGCCTGAGCACGCCGGCAAGATGAACTTCTACCTGTCCGCGGTGGACGATCTGCTCCGCCATCCGTCGGACCAGCCCTCGATCGGTCTGATCCTGTGCAAGACCAGGAACGGGGTCGTGGCGGAGTACGCGCTGCGCGACATGCGTAAGCCCGTGGGTGTGGCGAACTACCGGCTGGGGAAGGCCCTGCCCGACGCTCTGCAGGCGGCCCTGCCGTCGGTTCAGTATCTCCAGACGGAGTTGCAGCTAGCCGATGACGACGACAGCCAGTCCTGAGCGCCCCGCCCGCACTATCAGCCAAGCCGCCGTCCTCGGCGCCGGGGGTGGGGGGAGAGCTTCTGCTTACATGCTCGCCGCCCATGGCCTGGCCGTCCGCCTGTGGGAAGCCCCGCAGTTCGCCGCTAACCTCACCGATCTGCAGGCGGGCACTCTCCGCCAGGATGCCGAGCCCGGCGGCGAGGTGGCCCTGCAACTCACCACTACCGACCTCCCCACCGCCATCGCCGGCGCAGACCTCGTCGTGTCCTGTGTGCAGCGCGGCTCGCACCGCCTCATCGGCGAGCAGCTGGCCGACTGCCTGACCGATGAGCAGATGCTGCTGCTGAACCCCGGCAGCCTCGGTGGGGCCCTGGAGATTGCTGCCCTCTTCCGGTCGCGCGGCCGGGCGTGTCCGCGGATCGCCGAGACGGGCACGTTGGCCCACTGCGCCCGGCCGGTCCCCGGCGGCGTGCGCACGACGCTGACTGTCCGCCATGTCTTCTGCGCCGCCCTGCCGGCCGCGCATACGGCGGCGATGTTGGAGGCCCTGCGGCCGTACTACCCGTATCTCGTGCCGGCGCAGTCTGTGCTGGAGACCGGCCTCTACAATGGCAACCCCGTGCTGCACCCGGCCATCGCCCTGCTCAACGCGGGGGCCCTGGAGCGCAATGACGGGACCTTTCGCTTCTACGGCGATGGCATGACGCCGGCGGTGGCGCGGCTGATCGAGGCCGTGGACGGCGAGCGCCAGAGGCTGGCCGCCGCCTACGGCCTGAAGCTGATCCCCGAGCCCACGCTGTCGGTCATGCAGGGCTATGCCGACCACGAGGATTACCTGCGCTGCTACCGCGACAGCGCCATCTTTGCCCCCCTCGTCGCCCCGAACACACTGGACCACCGCTACTTCCACGAGGATGTCGGCGAGGGCCTCATCACCTGGCTGGCGCTGGCCGAGGTGGCAGGAGTGCGGCTGCCGCTCGTGGAAGCGATGGTGACGGTGGCGGAGACGATCACCGGCCAGGACTACCGGAGCGGCCAGGCGGAGCGGCTGGCGCGGTTGGGGCTGGGCGGCCTGGACCGGGCGGGGATACTCGAATACGTGCTTAGCGGGGCATGAAGCTGAGCTTGAGAGGATGGCGAGGATAGAGGCGAGGATGTAGAGGATGGCTCTGAGGTCGTCCAGGCCCTTTCTCTGTCGTTCATCCTCGATATCCTTGCCTCTATCCTCGCCATCCTCTCAAGCTCACTGAGCTCAGTCCGCCAAGTTTCGGGATGACCACCTTAGGCCTCGCCATCATCGGCGCCGGTGGCGCGAACATCGCCACCAGCAGTCACCTCCCTGCCCTGCGGCACATCCCGGAGGCGCGCCTGGTCGCGTTGCATGATGTCAATGCGGAGGGTGTGCGCCGCTTTGCCGACGAGTACGGCGCCGAGGCCTACACGGACCTCGCCGCGATGCTCGCGCGCGACGACGTGGAGGTCGTCGTCGTCGCCAGCCCCGACCGCTTCCACTGCGAGCATGTCGTGCAGGCCGCCCAGGCCGGCAAGCACATCCTGTGCCAGAAGCCCCTGGCCCTCAGCCTCGACGAAGCCCGGCGGATGGTCGCGGCCGTGACGGCGGCCGGGGTGCGCTTCGGCGCGGCGCAGTCGTTTCGCTACGAGGCGGGGGCGCGCCAGGCCCGGCAGCTCATCGCCGAGGGCGCCATCGGCCAGCCCGTGTACGCCAGCTTCAGCGTCAAGGGCCGCTTCTATCCGTATCCCCCCGACAGCCCCTACCGGCGCCAGGACACCGGCGGGCAGTTCCTGCACAACGGCCCGCACTACGTGGACCTGCTGTGCTGTCTGCTGGATGACCTGCCTGTCCGCGTGTTCGGCCAGAGCCGCGCGCACTACCCGACTGAGGACCGCCTGGAGACCGACAACTACACGGTCTGCCTGCTGGACTTCGCCCGCGGGGCCCTGGGACGCGTCGAGCAGAACCTGACCATGCTCGACCCGCCCGGCTTTCCCCAGCGGCAGGAGACGCGCGTCATGGGCACCGAGGGCAACCTCGTGTTCGGGACCGGCCAGACGCCCGCCTTGGAGGTCTTCGACGGCAGCGGCTTCTCGGTCGCCCAGCCGCAGACGATCCCGCCGGACGAGGAACCGTTCGTGCTGCTGCAGCGCGACTTCTTCCGCGCAGTCCTCGAGGACCGCGAGCCCCCGATCTCGATGGAGTGGTCGTTCCGGGTGCTGGAGGCGTGCCTGGGGACGCTGGAGTCATGCGCGACGGGAGAGCCGGTGGCGTTGGGGCGGATTGGGGCTTAGCGGAGAACGGTGCTGAGCTTCAGAGGATGTAGAGGATAACGGCGTGGATGTCGAGGATGACTCTGTTGTTGTCCTTCATCCTCGCTATCCTTGCCTCTATCCTCTCCATCCTCTCAAGCTCAGCCTCATCACTCGCCAACTGATCATGGAAACGACTCTTGGCGTCGGTATCATTGGTAACGGCATTCGGGGCCGGCATGGCTACGAACACTTCCTGCGCGCCCATCCGGCGGTGCGGCTGCGGGCGCTCGCCCAGTACCCGGAGGCCTCCCCCGGCCTGCTCGAAGGCAAGACCGAGGACGACTTCCGGCGCTATGCCGAGGGCCTGGGCGTCGCGTACCTGGGCTATGACGTGGACGCCTTGCTGGCGCGTGAGGACATTCAAGTCGTCAGCATGATGGTAGAGCCGGGACTGGCGGCGGAGTACGTCGAGCGGATCGCCGCGGCGGGCAAGCACATCGTGTCCGACAAGCCCATGGCCGGCAGCGTGGCACAGGGCCGGCGCATCGTCGAGAGCGTCCGCCGCCATGCCATCCAGTTCATGGTGGCGCTCAACGAGCGGTACTCCCCGCCCTTCCGCGAGGCGCAGCGGCGGTTGGCGTCGGGCGGCGTGGGCGAGTTACTCGCGGCCACCGTCACCTTCTGCCTGGGCGGGCCGCTGGCGGGCTTCACCGGCAACGCTGCCTACCGCGAGTCGTTCGGCGGGGGCGAGTGGGCCAACTTTGGCTGCTATTGCGCCGACTACATGAACTGGCTCGCGGGCAGCCGACCGGTCAGCGTGTGCGGGCATATGGGCACGTTCTTCTACGACGACTACCGCGAGGCGGGGATGGAGGATCTGGCGGAGTGTGTCGTGCGGTACGAGAGTGGCGTGATCGGGACGCTCCTCGCCGGGCGGCCGAGGGCCGCGTACGCCGCCGGGTATGTCACCGCCGACCTAACGTGCGCGGGCGGGTCGCTGCGGGTCAATGGCAACATGCCACTGCTGGAGATCACCGCCGGGCAGTACGGCCGGCGAGGCTACGGCTCCACCGGCCTGAACGAGCTGTGTGGCGACTTCGTGGAGGCGGTGCTCCAGGATGGCCCCTCGCCGATCCCGGCTGAGGACGGCCTGCTGGCCCTGCAGGTCGTCCATGCGGCATACGAGTCGGCACGGACCGGGCAGCCGGTGGATCCCCTGGCGCTGTGAGGTGGTCGTCGCGAGGGCTTAGTGGATGGTGACGGTGAGCTGGAGAGGATGGAGAGGATAGCAACTGTGTCGTGAGTCAAGGCTCTTGTGGCGCTCTTTGGGATAGGTTGTTGCCTGTGCTGCCGCGCCATGGGAAACGCGACGGATAAGTACCTGTCGCCGACTCCCGTCAGTGTGAGAGCCTCCAGCCGGCGCCAGGCACTTACCGCCACCACTTGCCACAGCCCCACCGAGTTCTCCACGACGCTGGGGTGGTGGCTAACCAGCGACCGCGGCCTGTCGGTTCCACAGCTGACGGCGTTTGAGCAACGTATTCATGATGATCGACAGTTTGCGCATGCAGGCTACCACCGCTACCTTCGTGGGATTGCCAAGCCGAAGCGGAGGGGCCTGTGACCCCAACGGCCAATCCACACACCAGACGCGCGGCAGGTTGGCTTGTGAAGGAAGATGCCCACCTGACACGGGTGATTCCGATCAGGGGGAGAAGGGCGATGCATGATGGGACCCGGGCGGAGCGGTCACATACTGTCCTCCCTGAGCTTCCTGCCATTCCTGGCGGGCCTCGTCCTCATCACCATTCCAGAGACTGGGGGGCTGGGCGTGCTGCTGCTGCTGACCTGGCCGCTGCCGATCATCGTCTTGGACCGCCGTAAGGCCAGCGGAGCGGCCAGTCTCACCGCGACAGGCATAGCGGTCGCTCTGTTGGCAGCAGTGAAGCTGTTGACTACCCAAGTGCATCGCCCTCCTGACGAGGTTGAGCTGGGGCTCACTGGCGCTGTCGCGTCGGTGCTCGCGGCACTCAGCTTGATCTCACTTCTGCTGGGAACCGGACTCGGAGTACGGGCGTACCGACGACGGCAGCCTGGCGGGAAGGCCGCACTGGTAGTCAACCTCGTCGCCCTGGGTGCGCCGGTTCTGCTGTGCTTGGTCGCTGAATTGCGGTCGTGACCTGCCGCGTCTGGCGACACCATTGCCAGACTCAGCTAGACCTCTCCCTGATGCCCGTTGTCGCTGTCCGCCGGGCTTGGTACACTTCCTGCTACCTGCCGGAGGATAGCGACAAGGATGGCGAGGATGAGGGACATCGTTCTGGAGCCGTTCCCAATCCTCCATCATCTCTATCTCTGCCGTGATCCTCTCCAGTTCACCGTCATCCGTTGCCATGCAACCGGGGTAGTCTCTCCTTGACGTTCCCCTCTGCTGGTCTATAGTGACTCCCGTCATGTCTCCTGAGCATCGCCGCGACATCCTGAGCTTCCGCGGCCGCTGGGCCGCCACCTCGGGCTACCGCGAGGTGCTCGTGCTCGCCGGCCCGCTCATCCTCAGCACCGGCACCATGACGGTGCAGCAGTTCATCAACCGCATGTTCCTGTCGTGGTACTCGCCCGAGGCGCTGGCGGCGTCGCTGCCGGCGGGGACACTGGCCTACACCATGCTGTGCTTCTTCATCGGCACCGCCTCGTATGCCAACACCTTCGTGGCGCAGTACCACGGGGCGGGGCAGCCGCAGCGGATCGCAGCGGCGGTCTGGCAGGCGATCTACCTGGCACTGGCCGCCGGGGTCATCGTCATGCCGCTGGCGCTGGCGGGGCGACTGATCTTCTCGCTGTCCGGCCATGCTCCGGCAGTGGTGACCCAGGAGATCATCTACTTCGGCATCCTGGTGTGCGGGGGCGGCGTCGGCATTCTGTCATCGGCGGTGTCGGCTTTCTACACCGGGCGCGGCCTCACGCGCACCGTCATGGCCGTCAACATCGGCACCGCCCTGCTCAACGTGGTGCTCGACTACCTTCTCATCTTCGGCCACCATGGCTGCCCGCGGCTGGGCATCGCCGGAGCGGCCTATGCCTCCGTCGCTTCCTCGGGGGTGGGGGCGCTGGTGTTCCTGACGCTCTTCCTGGGCGGCCGGGACCGGCGCACCTATGGCGTATGGGCGGCGCGGGGGCTGGACCGGGACCTGTTCACCCGGCTGCTGCGTTTCGGCGCGCCCAGCGGTCTACACTTCATGCTCGACTTGCTCGGCTGGTCGCTGTTCGTCATCTTCGTCGGGCGGCTGGGCGTGCGCGAGCTGGGCGCCACCAATCTTGCCTTCCAGGTCAACAGCTTCGTGTTCATGCCGATGATCGGCATGTCCATCGCCACGGCGACGCTGGTGGGGCAGCGGCTGGGGGAGAACCGCCCCGAGCTGGCCGCCCGCACCACCTGGTCCTCCTTCCACCTCACCTTCGCCTACATGGGCGCGTTCGCGCTGCTGTGCGTGCTGATCCCACATGTCTTCCTGCTGCCCTTCGGCGCGCGCGCCAACCCCACGGAGTTCGCGGCGCTCTCCGGCATGGCGGCCCGCATGCTCGTGTTCGTGGCCATCTACTCGCTCTTTGACGGCGCCAACCTGATCTTCTCGGCGGCGCTGAAAGGCGCGGGCGATACGCTGTTCATCATGCTGACTTCGTCGGTGCTGGGGATGGTGCTGATGGTGCTGCCGACGTGGCTCGTGTGCCGCGACGGCCGGGGCAGCGTCTGGCTGGCGTGGGGCTTCCTGACGCTGTTCATCACCGTGCTGGCCGGCTGCTACCTGGCGCGATTCCTGCAGGGGAAGTGGCGGACGATGCGCGTCACGGAGGCCTTCCATGCACCCGTGACAACGGTGACGCCACCGCCGGAGGTGCCCCTGGTGGACGGCGAGGTCGTCTGAGGGGTGGATGCCTCACGGCGCACCGACGACATGGCGCAAGCGCAGACACGGCACGGGACAGCCCTTGGTGGCTGTCCCGTGTGCGTTGCCTGCCCTTGTGCAGGGCACCCATTGCACTGTAGTTCAGCACGTCTGCCGGAGGGATGAGGCATAGGGAGGTTCTGCGATTGCGGACGGAAATGGTTGGTTACCCCACCCACCGGTCGCTGACGGCCACGGGTATCGGCCGATGGCGACGGCGTGCCACATTGGCCGATGGCGACCGCGGTGTGCGGGGGCCGTCAGCGCCGGAGGCGCGGCTCATGCTAGGCGGGCGCGGCAGCGCCCGTCCACCAGGTTCCCCTCATCCTCCCCCTCCGCCAGGAGCCCTGCAGGGGCGACACACCCGAGCTGCACGCGCGGCCACCGACGACGCGGCCGGAGGATGCCATGGGCGCCAACCGGTCGTGGGGCCCCGCCCCTACGGGGCACCCCACGGCTCTATCGAGGGGAAGGGAACGGCCGGGTGGGACGGGGGCTACCGCCCCCGCCTAGATTGAGTCGGCCCTCCGGGCCTCAACGGCAACGGCCCCCCCGGGCAGTCACCGACGACACCGCCATGGGCGGACGGCGACGGCGACGGGCCGCCCCATCGCCGCGCAGGCGGTGGTGTTTGCGGCCGAGATGCAGCAGCGCATCGCCGTAGCCGCGCCGGGTCCTGCCGCCGGCATTGGTCGTGAGCGGCGGGCGCCTACCGCAAGAAGTAGCCCTGGGCGGTGGGGTCGGCGTCGGTGGTGACGGCGATGCCCAGCTTGCGCAGGCCGGCTTCGTCGCCGGGCCCCGGCTCGTGAGTCAGATGCATCTGCGCCCCGCGCAGTTGCGGAAGCTGGTCCATCCCCGCCCGCGCCGCCGGGTTCGAGGCCGCGCTGATGCCCAGCGCCACCAGCACCTCCTGCACGTTCAGACTCGGCGACTGTGAGCCCAGGTAGTTGGCCTTCAGACCCGTCACGCTCTGCACCACCGCCTCCGGCAGCAGGTGGATGGCGTCGGGGATGCCGGCCAGGCGCTTGAGGGCGTTGATGAGAGCCGCTGAGGCCGAGTGGAACAGCGGGGAGTTCTTGCCGGTGACGATGGTGTCGTCGGGGAGTTGCAGGGCGGCGCCGCAGTAGAAGCCTTCGTTGCCTCGCTGTGCTTTCTCGGCCGCCGCGGCGGCCTCGCGAGCAGGCGTAACGACCGGGCGGTCAGCGGGGGTGACACCCAGGCGCGCCATCAGGCGCTCGACGCGCTCGACGGCGTGACGCGAGGTGAGCCCACGCCGCGCCTCCCAGTAGTGCCGGAAGTACCGGCGGATGACCTCCTGGGTGGAGGCCTCGCGCACCACGGCATCGTCCACGATCCCAGACCCCGCGCGGTTCACCCCCATCTCCGTCGGCGAGCGGTACGCGTGGTCGTCACCGACGATGCGCTGCATGATGAGCCGCAGGATCGGGAAGTTCTCCACGTCGCGGTTGTAGTTGACGGCCGGCTCGCCATAGGCCTGCAGGTGATGCGGGTCAATCATCACGATGTCGCCCAGGTCGGCCGTGGCGGCTTCGTAGGCGACATTGACGGGGTGCTCGACCGGCAGGTTCCAGATGGGGAAGGTCTCGAACTTGGCGTACCCCGCCGTCACGCCGTGCAGGTGTTCGTGGTAGAGCTGTGACAGACAGGTGGACATCTTGCCGCTGCCCGGCCCGGTGCCGGTGATGACCACCAGCGGCGCCGTGGTCGCCACGTGGGGGTTGCGGCCGTAGCCCTCGGTGGAGACGATCAGGTCAATGCCATTGGGGTAGTCGGCAATGGCGTAGTGAGCATACACCGGGATCTCTGCCCGTTCCAGCCGCCGGATGAGGCGGTCACAGCCCGGGCCGGGCGTGTAGCGGGTGATGACGACCGCGGCGGTGGACAGACCCCAGTCGCAGAGGTCATCGAGCGCCTTCAGAGTCGCCAGGTCGTAGGTGATGCCGAAGTCGCCCCGGATGCGGCCCCGCTCAATGTCGTCAGCACACACGCAGAAGACGACCTCGGTGCGGTCCTTGAGGCCCTGGAGCAAGCGCATCTTCACATTCGGGTCATAGCCGGGCAAGACGCGCGCGGCGTGGAAGTCGAAGGTGAGCTTGCCGCCGAACTCCAGGTACAGCTTGCCGGAGAAGCGGCGGACACGCTCCAGAATCGCCTCGGTCTGCTCGCGCAGGTACTTGTCGTTGTCGAACCCGATCTTGCTCATGCGGGCCTGCCTCCATGTGTGTGCGGCGTCCGGCCGCAGCCTATACCGGCAGCTCCAGTCCGTCGAAACCCACGAGGATGCCGTGGGGTGTGAAGTACTCCTCGAGCTGGTGGTGCAGCCAGCCGCCGTTGTGCGAGAAGTGGTTGGCCACAAAGCGGCAACCCTCGGCCAGAGCGCCGCGTCGGGCCAGCTCGTCGCGCACCTCGACTACCCATTCGCAGTTCAGATGATGTGACCCGACCCAGGACTTCTCCGCATCGCGGGGGCCGGTGCCCAGTGGCCCGGAGGTGCAGTCCATCACGACCACATGCAGTTCGTGCTGCGCCAGGAGGTCCCACACTTCCGGGACCCACCAACCCGTGTCATTGCCGATGACCACGCCGCGGCCCTCCCACACGAACAGGTAGTTGAGCGCCGTCTCATCATCGTCGGCATGGCTGGCGGTCAGGGAGATGGCGACGAGGCCGTCCTCCAACTCGAACCGCTCAAACGGCTCGGTGCGATGGAACGTCATCCGCAACGGGTCGGGGTCGGGGAACTCGGCGACGAAGCCCACCTCGGTCTGGCGGTTGCCATAGACAGTGAGCCAGGAGTCGTCGACTAGGCGTGAGAAGCCCGGCTTGCGCCAGGCCAGCTCCTCGGGGCACCAGTGATCCTGGTGGGAGTGGGTGATGAACAGGTGACGCAGGGGCGCGTAGTCCACGTTCAGAGCGACCATGCTGCTGTACGAGTCCGGGCCCCAGTCAATGTGCACGTTCTCGCCGAGCTGGTAGGTGGTGCGGCGGCGGATGTCTTTGCCGCCCCGACGGCGCGCCTCGACGCACGCCGAGCAAGCACAGAAGGTCGCCGGCCATCCCTCGGCGGCGGCGCTCCCCAACACTTTCAAGAACATTTTCCACAACCTCCGGCAATCGTGACGGCGCCCCCGGACGCACGCTGAAAGTAGCTTGTTCGCGCTGCAGGACGGTCTCTCCTGCCTGTCCAAGTGCCCTTCCGACGCCCCGCAAGGCACCGATAGGGCCGATTCAGAGCCCGAGGGAGATTGTTTTGGACCGGGGAGGTGGGGACGCCGGCTACGGGGAAGGATGGGCTGGCTCGGGGGGCCCGTAGTGCCCGAGGAACACCCGAAGTATGACACATTTTGGTCAACAAAAGTCGCAGAAATACCGTTTGACCTCCCCTATGGGTTGCGCTATACTCGGTTCATGAGCAAGCGGCTACACATTTTCTCCACACCTGTTGAAAAGGCTGTGGAAAACTGATTAGGCCTACAGGCTCAAGTGTTAGTTGCACTAGGTCGGTGCCGTCTGAGGGGTGGTTTTCTCCACAGGCGAGCCCGTTAGGGAGTTTTTGGACGCAATTGACACCAGTTGGACACGGGTTCGGGCAGAGGGCCCGTGGCCGACGCCAGGCGGACGTCGTAGCAGGACGCATCACCGGTATTTCGCTGTGAAGGGCGTGGTCCGGGAGAGGACCGCGCGAGTGGTGGAGAGACCTCAGGGAGCTGGGGATTCCCTTCGTCCGTAGCCAGACCGTCGAGCGCAAGCGACACTCCGGCTTCCATCATTGCTCTGATCTAGCCGCGCCACCGGAAGTCAACCACACCACCGTTCAGCCTGCCTCTGCCCGCACCATCGTCGCACGGGTGCATCGGGTCACCGATGTGCTGGTTTCGTCAGCGGTCGCCGCCCGTCCGGGGGCATCCGTTGGCGGGGTCGGCACCTGAGGGTCACCGGTGTTTCGCGGCCGCTGTGCACTTCGCAGGAACCAACAGGGAGGCTGGGGCATGTCTGAGATGGTCATGACCGGCGAAGAGATCTGGTCGCACGTGTTGCCGATGCTGAAGGACCGCATCGGCCAGGCCACCTTCGATGCCGTGCTGCGCAGTGCTGCCCCGCTGGAGTACGACGGAGCGGCCTTCACCCTCTCTGTGCCCAACGACTTCATCCGCCGCATGCTCGAGGAGCGCCACCGGCCGCTGATCACGGCCTGCTTGCAGGAAGTGCTCAAGGAGCCGGTGGACTTGCGCATGCGCGTGGTCGAGACGACGCTGGAGACGATGGAGCGCCCCGTGGTCTACGCGCCCCCGCCCCCTCTGCCCGTGCAGGAAGTGTTCGATACCGGACCGCTCAACCCACGCTATACCTTCGATAGCTTCGTGGTGGCAGACTGCAACCGCTTCGCGCATGCGGCGGCCCTGCAGATCTGCCGCAACCCCGGGCGGTGCTATAATCCCCTGTTTATCCACAGCAAGGCGGGTCTGGGCAAGACCCACCTGATGCAGGCCATCGGGCACGGCATCCGCGAGCAGCACCCCAACATGCAGGTGGTGTACGTCTCGGCCGAGGACTTCGTCAATCAGCTCATCTCGGCCATCCGAGACAACCGCACGGCCGAGTTCCGCCGGCGGTATCGCTATGTGGATGTGTGGCTGGTGGATGACATCCAGTTCATCGCCGCCATCGAGGGGCCGGCCTCGGAAGAGGAGTTTTTCCACACTTTCAACACGCTGTGCATGAACGACCGGCAGGTCGTCATCGCCTCCGACGCGCCGCCGCGCCAACTGCAGATCATGAACGACCGGCTCCGCAGCCGGCTGGAGATGGGCATCCTGGCGGACCTGCGCTGCCCGGATGTCGAGACCCGCGTCGCGATCCTGGAGAAGAAGGCGGCCGCCGAGCAGGTCTACATCCCGCGGGACATGCTGGAATACCTCGCCAAGAAGATCGAGTCCAACATCCGGGTGCTCGAGGGCGCGCTGCTGAAGCTCTGTGCGTACTCCTCGCTGCACGGGGGCGAGCTGACGCTGTCGATGGTGGACGAGATGGTGGCCGACTACTCCTCCTCGGCCTCGGAGCGGCGCATCAGCCTCAACGAGATCGCGTCCTACGTGAGCGAGCGGTTCGAGTGCCCCGTAAGCGACCTCACGGGCCCCAAGCGCAGCAAGGACATCGCCTGGCCGCGGCAGGTCGCCGTCTATCTGGCCCGGGAGTTGACCGACCACTCCCTTAGCGACATCGGCAACTTCTTCGGCGGGCGCGACCATTCCACGATCCTGTACGCCTACAACAAGGTCAGCGACATGGTCGTCGAGGATGAGAAGGTCCTGTGGGAGATGAACGACCTGAAGGCCGCCTTGCGCGACCACTAGGGCGCGCAGTCCAGCCGCGCGCCGGCGTAGTAGCACTCCACCAGGCCCTGTGGAAACGGTCTAGAGTGGCCGAAGGGCAATCTTGGATAACACGGCCACAGGGCCACCATGGTGGAGAGTGTGCAGAGCGGGTGCAGGTTACCTCCTTTCCCCTCCACAGCACCAGCCCAAGAGCCTCAGCGGCTGAAGGCCAATCTCAACATTTTCAACAGAACTACTACTAATACTACTACATATGTATGTAAAAGGCTTTCCTCTAGGGCTGTACAAAACTACGCTTTGACACCGCAGCCCTCACGCATGTAAAATCGTGCGATGTGGGGTTGGCGGACCTTTTGGGGCAGCCCATTCCAAGTAGAACCTGCAGGGAGGTTTCGGACGCATGCTCAAGGTGTCATGTCCCCAGCATGATCTTGCTGAGATGGTCAGCATCGTGGCGCGAGGCGTGTCCGGGCGCAGCACACAGCCGATTCAGAGCAACGTGCTGCTGGAGGCCAAGGACCAGAAACTGCGGTTGGCGGCCAGCGACCTGGAGTATCTGAACATCGAGGGTGTGCTCCCCGTGGATGTCGTCGAAGAGGGCGCGACGACTGTCCCCTCCGACAAGCTGGGCGAGATCATGGCGCGCCTGCCCAATGCCGACGTGCGCCTGACAGCCAAGGAGAACTACGGCCTAAACATCACCTGCGGCCGCGCGGTGTTCGACCTGCCGGGTAAGCCCGCCAGCGACTTTGCGACCCTCCCCCCCGCGGGTGACGCCTTCCGCTTTGAGGTCCCGCAGTCGGGCCTCCGCAAACTCCTGCAGCGCACCGTCTTCGCTACTTCGCGTGACGAGAGCCGCCCCATCCTCACCGGCGCCCTGTTCCGGTTGAGCACTGGTCAGATCGAGGTCGTCGCTACAGACACGTATCGGCTGGCCCTGCAGACGTTTGAGGCCCCGATTGAACTCCCCGAGAGCCGCTCGGTCATCCTGTCGCGACAGGCGCTCTCTGAAGTGCTCAAGATCGTCAGCCACAGTGACGATCCCATCTCCGTGGCGATCTCGGAGAGCCAGGCCGAGTTCGCACTGCCGGCCCTTACGCTGGCCACTCGCCTGATCGAGGGCCAGTTTGTGAACTATGGCAAGGTCGTGCCTAGCGGCTTCCAGCGGCGCGTCATCTGCGAGCGGCAGGAGCTGGCCGAAGCGCTGGCGCGTTCGGTCATCATCGCCAAGGACGACAACAACCGCGTAGTGCTGCGCACTGACGACGGTTCCCTGCGCATCACGGCCGAGGCGCCGGACCGCGGGGAAGTCGAGGAAGTCGTGTCCATCAAGCTAGAGGGCGAGGATATCGAGATCGCCTTCAACGCCCGTTACATGCTGGACATGCTCGAGGTGATAGACACCGATGAGGTCGCGTTGGAGCTGTCCGGTCCGCTCAACAGCGGCGCGCTCAAGCCCGTCGGCGACGATAGCTACCTGTACGTCCTGATGCCGATGCAGATCATGTAGAGGCAGGGACTGGGGATTGAGGACTGGGGACTGGGAACGGCTTCGGATGAGGCCGTTCCTGTTGTTTGCGCTCCCTGAGGCCCAATGCCTAGCGTCCCACCCCAACTCGCATACCCATGCACCTCACGCGCCTGACCCTCACCAACTTCCGCGTATACGAGCAGCTTCAGCTTGAACTGCAGCGCGGCCTCAGCGCCTTCATCGGGCCGAACGCGGCCGGCAAGACGAGCCTGCTCGAAGCGATCCACGTCCTCGCGACGACCAAATCCCCCCGCACGAACAGTGACGCCGAACTGGTGCAGTGGGGGGCCAACATCTGCCGCATCGAGGGCGGCTTCGTGACGCACGATGGGCGGGCTCTGCGGCTCGCCGTTGGGCTGGACGCCTCCGCCGGCGTCGGCGCCCTGGGGCGGCGGCTGGAGGTCGAGGGCGAGGCCGTCAGCGGACCGCGCGACTTCATCGGGCGCGCTACCGTCGTCATGTTCACCCCGGATGACCTGGCCATCATCAAGGGCGGTCCGGGCCTGCGACGGCGTTTCCTGAACACGGCCATCGCGCAGCTTCAGCCGCGCTACCTGGACGACCTGAGCCGCTACAAGCGGGCCCTGCGGCAGCGGAACGAGCTACTCAAGACGCTGGGACATGGCGCTCGACCGCCGGCTGAAGCGCAGGCGTGGACGGAGCAGCTCGTGCGCTCGGGGGCGGCTGTGGCCGTGACGCGGCGGCGCTTCATCGGCGCGCTGGATGTGCAGGCGCGGGAGGTGCACCGTCGCATCGCCGGTGAGGAGGAGTTGGCGCTGAGCTACGTGGGCGAGTTGGCGGACTGCGGCGAGGAGGACGCCGCGGCAGAAGTGTTCCGGGCGCGGCTGGAGGAGCTGGGGGATCTGGAGGTGCGGCGAGGCACGACGCTGGCCGGGCCGCACCGCGACGAGCTGCACGTGGCGATCAACGACGTGCCGGTGCGGCAGTTCGGCTCGCAGGGCCAGCAGCGGACGGCGGCGCTGAGCCTGAAGCTGGGACAAGCGCGCGTGGCTCAGGAGTGGAGCGATGAGCCGCCCCTGCTGCTGCTGGATGATTGCCTCTCAGAGCTGGACCCCGCCCGGGCCCGGGCCGTGCTCGACCTGGCCAACACTCTTGACGGCCTGATCGTGACGACGGCGAAGCTGGACCCGGTGTTGGCGGAACACCCGGAGGCGGTCTTCTACGATATCGGCGGGGGGAAGGCCCTCAGTCGGGGTGAGTGAACCGCCAGTTCGGACAGGAGAAGAACAAAGACGGAGCCGGCACACCGGCTCCGTCTTTTCGCTTCAGTCCAGCGCTCTACTCGGTAGTGGCGCCCGTGAAGTCCGCGGTGGTCGTGCCGGGCGGGAGGGTCACGACCAGACGCGTCGGGTTGAACGTCATGTGGGTCCGCGACGGTATGACCACATACGTGCCGGCCTCCAGGTGGGCGAAGGTGTAGCGGCCCTCGTTGTTGGTCGCAGTGGCGCCCACGAGCGTGCCGGCCCGGTACAGGCGGACGGTGACTTCAGCGACCGCCGCCCCCGCGTGGGTCGTCACCTGCCCGGAGATCGTGTACACAGACCCGATGCCCACGAAATCCACACCCGTGGCACTCGGCGGGAGGACGACCGCCCTGACGGCCGGATCGAAGATGACCCCGGCCATGAGGGGCGCGACACTGTACGCGCCCGCATCCAGGTTCAGGAAGTAGTAGCGCCCGTTACTGGAGGTGGTGCGAGAGGCGACCAGGCTGCCATCCTTATACAGGCCGACGCTGACGCCGGCGATCCCGACGCCCTCGGCGGTCTTCACGGTGCCGCAGATCAGGTAACCGGCAACGAAGTTGGCAGTGGACGTCGAGGGCGGCAGAGCGATGGTGCGGTTGGCGGGATCGAAGGTCAGCAACTCGCCGAGCGGCCGGACGGAGTACGTGCTGGCGACCAGATCCGCGAAGCAGTAGCGCCCCTCGGCGTTGGTGGTAGTCGTGGCCTTCTGGATGTCGCCCTGGTAGAGCGCAACCGTCACCCCGGCCAGGGCCGTCCCGGAAGCCGTCTTGATGGTGCCCGAGATCGAGTACGCGATGGCCACGGCGGTGAAGTTGGCCGTGCTCGTGCTGGGCGGCACGGTGATGACGCGGTGGGCGGGATCGAAGATCAGCCCGACATAGGCAGGCTTCACCACATACGTACCGGCCACAACTTCGCTGAAGGTGTAGCGGCCTTCAGCATCGGTGAGGGCGGTCTGCTTGAGCACCCCGGCCTGGTAGAGATTGACCGTGAGGCCGGGCCGTGTCGTCCCGCCGACGGACTTGATGACCCCTGAGATCGTGGAGGGCAGCGGGGTGGCGGCGAAGTGGGCCTTGGTCGTGCTGGGCCCGACGGTAACAGCCCGGGACGCGGGATCGAAGGTGTACCCGCTGGTCGTGGGCAGAACCAGGTAGGCGCCGGCGGTGAGTCCGCTGAAGGTGTAGCGCCCCGTACCATCGGTGAGCGCGGTCTGCTTGAGCACCCCGGCCTGGTAGAGACTGACGCCGATGCCGGGCAAGGGCGTGAGATCGGGCGGGGGGGTGAGGTTAGGCTTCACTATCAGCCCCGAGATCGTGTAGGTCTGCGGCGCTGCGGTGAAGTCCGCCGTGGTCGTGCTGGGGGGCACAGTGACGGAACGGCAGGCGGGATCGAAGCTCAGCCCGGTGCCCGTGGGCACCACCACGTACGTGCCGGGGGCTAGCTCGCTGAAGGTGTAGCGCCCCGTACCATCGGTGAGCGCGGTCTGCTTGAGGGCCCCGCCCTGGTAGAGGTTGACCGTGACGTCGGGCAGTGCCGCATCGCCGAGCCGGATCACGCCCGAGACGGTGGACGGGTGAGTGTTGACGGTGAAGTCCGCAGTGTCGCAGTCGGGTGGGACAGTGATGGAGCGGGTGGCGGGATCGAACGCCAACCCGGCGCCCGCGGGCTGGACGGAGTACGTACCGGCCGTGAGTTCGAGGAAGGCGTAGGCCCCCGCGCCATTGGTGGCGGTTGATCGCTTGAACACTCCGCACTGATAGAGGTTCATGGTCACGCCGAGCAGTGGCGCGCCCTCCGTGTTCTTGACGACACCCGAGATGTAGTGCGTACGTGCGAGGGCAGTGAAGTTGGCGGTCGTGCACTCCGGGGGCACGGTAACGACGCGGTGCGCCGGATCGAAACCGAACCCGGCGGCCCGGGGCACGACGACGTACGTACCGGGCAGGAGTTCACTGAAGGTGTAGACCCCGTCCGCCTCCGTGACACCGGTCCGCTTGAGCACTCCCGCCTGGTAGAGGCTGACCTCCACGCCCGGACTGGCGGCGCCGGCCTCGTTCCTGATGACGCCGGCGATACTGCTGTAGGTCATGTTGGCACACACGGGGGGGATCAGAGCGACAATGAGGAGCAAGACGATTGCGGCAAGGGCATACGCACGCACGGCAAACACCTCCGTAGAGACGAGTCGAGAGAATGCCGGACCATGCTTCCCGGCGCGTCCACTTGCGGCTACGGCGACAGGTGAAGCCCGCCGATGCCCTGGCGGGTAGCCTGAACGACAGACCGATCTGGTACGTGCTTACCGATTGTCTCCATATTACCGCAATGTCAGACCGAGGGCAACACAATAAGGACGGAAAACCGGCACTGCGCATTCCCGTCGGAGCCGCGCGACCTTTACCGACGGCCCTGCCGCGGGCTATACTGACCACATGCCTCGCCACCCGATGAACATGCGCACCGCGAAGCTGTCGCCGCTGGGCTCGGCCCTCAATGAGGTGCTGGCCGAGGGCGGGCACCTCGAGCGCGGCAAGAGCGCCGTGGCCGCCGAGATCTGGCCGCAGATCGTCGGCCCCTGGTACGCCCGGCGCAGTTGCGTCATCGCCCTGAAGAAGAAGGAGCTGCGCGTCTTCTGCGACAGCCCGGCGGTGGCCCAACAGCTCCAGGCGGACCAGGAGACGATCACGACACGGCTGAACGAGCGCCTCGGCGGGCGCTATGTCACGAGCCTGCGGCCGTCCAGCGTCGGCCCCCGCGAGCAGCGGGCAACAGTGCGAGCGCAGGTGGCCCTGGAGCCTGACGGCCCCGACGAGGCCGAGCTGGCACAGGTGCCCGTGCCCCCCGAGGAGCTGGCGGCCATCCAACAGCGGGCCGCCGCCGTCGAGGCAGGGCCGCTCCGCGAGGCCTTCATCCGGTCCGCCGAACGCTGGTGGCGACTGGAGGAGTGGAAGCGCCAGCGGGGCTACCGGCAGTGCCCGGAGTGTGGCTGCCGGCATGACGACCTGACCGACCTGTGCTACGCCTGCCGCGTGATGCGGGCGCAGCCATATCTGCAGTAGCACCTCGCCGCCGGGGAAGGAGCGGATGGGCCATGGCCATGCAGTACACCGGACAGATCGAGCAACTGGACGCCTGCCGCTTCCGCTTGCCCCGCAGCGGCGACATGCGGGCGGACGGCATCGTGTATGCCGACGAAGAGCTGTTCAAGGACCTGCGGCACGACGCGGCCCTGGCGCAGGTGGCCAGCGTCGCGTGCCTGCCGGGGATCGTCGGCCCGTCGCTGGCCATGCCTGACTGCCACTACGGCTACGGCTTCCCCATCGGCGGCGTCGCGGCGTTCGACGTTGAGGAGGGCATTGTCTCACCCGGCGGCGTGGGCTACGACATCAACTGCGGCGTGCGGCTCCTGCGCAGCGACCTGAACGTGGCTGAGGTGCGGCCGCGCCTGGACAAGCTCGCCTCGGCCATCAATGCCACCATCCCCGCCGGCGCCGGTGAGAAGGGCCCCCTGCGCCTGAGCGGCGCGCAACTGGCCGAGGTGCTGGTGCAGGGCCCCTCGTGGGTCGTCAAGCAGGGCTACGGCGTCGCGGAAGACCTCGAGCATACCGAGGACCGGGGCCGGCTGCCGGCTGCCGATCCGGACGCCCTGAGCAAGCGCGCCACTGAGCGGGGCGCCCCGCAGCTGGCCACCCTCGGCGGCGGCAACCACTTCCTGGAGATCCAGGCGGTGGACGACATCTACGACGAGCGCCTGGCGCGCGCGTTCGGCGTGGACGAGGTCGGGCAAGTCACCGTCATGATCCACTGCGGGTCGCGCGGGCTGGGCCACCAGGTCTGCGAAGACGCGCTGGACGTGATGACGGCGGCGGCTCGCCGGTATGGCATCAGCCTGCCCGACAAGCAGCTCGCCTGCGCGCCGGTCGGCTCGCCCGAGGGCCAGCACTACCTGGCGGGCATGGCCGCGGCCGCGAACTACGCCTGGGCCAACCGCCAGGCCATCATGTACTATGTGCGGGAGGCGTTCGAGCAGGTGCTGGGACGCGGGTGGCAGAAACTGGGGCTGGACCTCGTCTGGGACGTGGCCCACAACATCGCCAAGCTGGAGGAGCACCACAGCGGCGGCGTGTCGCGCCGGCTGTGCGTGCACCGCAAAGGCGCCACGCGCGCCTTCCCCGCCGGCCGCCCCGAGTTGCCTGCCGTCTTCCGCGAGACCGGTCAGCCGGTGCTGGTGCCCGGCGACATGGGGTCGGCCTCGTACCTGCTGGTCGGCACCGTTGAGGCGCTAGAGCAGACGTGGGGCTCGACCTGCCACGGGGCCGGGCGCGTGCTCAGCCGCAGCGCCGCCATCCGCAAGCACCCCAGCGGGCAGGTGCGGCGCGAACTCGAAGCGCAGGGCATCGTCGTCCGCGCCTCGGGTCGCGACACGCTCGCCGAAGAGGCCCCGGATGCCTACAAGGACGTGGACCGCGTCGTGGCCGTGTGCCACCAGGCGGGGTTGTCGCACAAGGTGGCCCGGCTCCGGCCGCTGGCCGTCGTCAAGGGATAAGGAAGCATCGTTTCCATGGAGATCGTCGGACCCGCCGCTCTCGCTCTCGTCGCCCTGGGGATCATTCTGGCCGGATGCGAGCTGTTCACCAACGGCATTGAGTGGGTCGGCAGCAAGCTGAACCTGTCCACCGGCGCCGTCGGCAGTGTCCTCGCCGCCGTCGGCACCGCCCTGCCCGAGACCCTGGTGCCCATCGTCGCCCTGGTCTTCGTGCGGGGAGCCAAGGCGGAGGAGATCGGCATCGGCGCCATCCTGGGCGCGCCGTTCATGCTCAGCACCCTGGCCTTCATGATGACGGGTCTGGCCGCCATCGTCTACCACCGTCGCGGCCGCCGCGGCCTGAACCTGGCCGTGGACACCGATACCCTCGGCCAGGACATATCGTACTTCCTGGGCGTCTACCTCGTCGCCATCGGCCTGTCGTTCGTGCCGAGCAAGCCCCTGCAGGTCGCGGGCGGCATCGGCCTGCTCATCGCCTACGTCGTCTACGTGCGGCGGCACTTCTGCCGCGACTGCGCGGAGGAGGGCGAGCAGCTCAACCCCCTGCACCTGACCCGGTGGGTCGAGGTCCCGCGCCTGCGCTTCGTGGTGCTGCAGGTCATCGTGTCGCTCTCGGCCATCTTCTTCGGCGCGCACCTCTTCGTGCAGAACCTGGAGAGGATCTCGGAGTACTTCGGCATCTCCGCCCTGGTGCTGTCGCTGATCATCACGCCGATTGCGACGGAGCTGCCCGAGAAGTTCAACAGCATCATCTGGGTAGGCCGGGGCAAGGACACGCTGGCCCTGGGGAACGTGACCGGCGCGATGGTCTTCCAAAGCTGCATCCCGGTGATGATCGGCGTGGCCCTGACGCCATGGCGCCTGGAGCCGCAGGCGCTGGCCTCAGCCGTCGTCGCGCTGGTCTCCGCGGCCATCGTGACGACAGCGATGCGGCTCAAGCACCGCCTCTCGCCCTACGTGCTGATCCTCGGCGGGCCGCTGTACGCCGCGTGGATCTGGTTCGCGCTGAGCCGCTAGGCGCGTGGCTCTGTCTATACGCCCAGCGTCTTCCGCCCCAGGGCGAAGGCCTGCGCCCCGGTCATCGCCTCGCCCTCCGCCTTCGCCCGCGCGAAGGCGTCGGCGGGCATCTCCGCGGCCAGGAGTTCCAGCAGTTCCTCGCACAGCAGCTTCCTAAACGGCCACAGGCTCTGGAGCCTTACCGCCACCAGCGTCACCTGCACCGCCTCCGCCAGCTTCCCGCAGACCCGCAGCACCTCCGCCACGGAGTACAGCCATGCGCCATTCTCAATGTCGCCCTCTTCGTCGAACTGGCGCTGCGTCTGCAGGAGGGGAGCAATGGCTGCCATGGCCTGCTGACGGTCGCCGCCGCGAGCGTAGATGCGGGCCATGTTCGCCCCGGCCATGGGCGCCAGGCCGTCTGGGAGGTCGGCAATGGGCCACGGGCCGAGGTGCTGATCGGCCAGCTCAGCAGCCAGGTTCCACAGGCCGCCACTGGTGCAGACGAGGACCGAAGTGAGTAGTTGGCTGGTGCGCAGGCCGGGTTCGAGCGTCCTGAGCCCAGCAATGACGGCCATGTGGTCGCGAGCCAGCCTGGCCGCCTCCGCTGTGTCTCCGCAGCGGGCCACGAGGGGGATAGCCGTCCGCCAGCCATACTGGGCAACTGCCGGGTCGGCGCTCAGAGGGCCCTTGACCAGTTGCACCAACTCAGCGACGTGGCGTCGTCCTCGCCTGAACTCCCCGACCTCGAGGTACACTGTGAGTGCCTGTGTGATGACAAAGCACCTGCTGCGGGGGTCGTCCGCGTCGCGGCTCTCGGCCACGGCGCGGTCGGCTTGCGCCAGCGCGCCCTGGGCGTCACCGGCGCGCCACAGTCTGGCTGCCAGGTTGCCCCGGTCGTGCGGGGTCTGGACCCACCGGCCAAGCTCCCTCGTCCACCTGAGGCAGGCGGCGCGATCAACGCGCGTTGCCAGTCCTGAAGCCCAGAAGGCGCAGGCGTAGCGCAGGCGGTCATCCCCGGTGGCGTCAGCGAGGGCGAAGGCCTCCTCCGCACGGCTCAGGCCCTCCTCATATCGCCAGCCGTGGTAGAGACATACCAGCCTCACAGAGGCGGCGATGGCGGGCCACCTCTGGCCCTCATGGCCGGGGACCTGTCGCAATACCTCGTCGAGCAGAGGGAGTAGCCGCTCGGCGGCGCTGGGTGTCACCTCCAACTCGTCCTGCAGCAGGGCCAACAGCGACTCCGCTTCCGCCATGTGCCCTTGCCGGGCTGCTTGCCGCACTGCCGCCTCCACATTGGGCGCTTTGAGGGCCACGAGCGTCCAGTAGCCCCCGTCCCGCTGGCGCATTCCGTCAGGCCCACAGCCCTCTGCCCAGTCCGCATAGTA
This sequence comes from bacterium, assembly GCA_021372615.1. Taxonomy (NCBI): domain Bacteria; species bacterium. The sequence continues at coordinate 34,977 of JAJFUB010000011.1, forward strand.
CGTCCAGTGGCTCCGGCGTGTCTCGTCCGCTTCCCCCGCCTCCACCAGCTTCTCCTGGGCGAACTCGCGGATCGTCTCCAGCATGTGGAAGCGCTGCTGGCCCAGCGCCTCCTTCGCGTACAGCAGGGACTTGTCGTACAGGGTCATGACATGCTCGACTGCGTCCGGGCCGCAGACCGCCTCGGCCGCCTCCAGGAAGAACCCGCCCTGGAAGACCGACAGCCGGCGCAGCGTCCGCTGCTCCTCGGGGCTGAGCAGGCGGTAGGACCAGTCAATGGTATCGGCCACCGTCCGCTGGCGTTCGGCCACCCCACGCACGCGCGACGTGAGCACCTGCGAGCGACCCCCGAGCCGCTGCAGGATGCGCAGGGGCGGGTACACCCGCACCCAGGCCGCCGCCAGCTCTAGCGCCAGCGGGATGCCGTCGAGCCGGAGGCAGATCTCCGCGATGGCCGCGGCGTTGTCCGCCGTGATGGCGAAGTCCTCCGACACCTCGCGGGCCCGGTGCAGGAAGAGATGGACGCTGTCGTACTGCGAGAGAGTCTGCATGTTGAGCGGCGGCTCGGGGAGGCCCAGCGGGAGAACGTGGAGCAACTGCTCGCCCCGCAGATGCAGCACCTCCCGGGAGGTCACCAGCAGGCGCACCTCGGCACTGAGGCGCAGCAGGGCGGCCAGGAAGTCGGCGGCCTCAACGAGGTGCTCGAAGTTGTCGAGCACGAGGAGAAGCTGGCGCTCGTGCGCGTGCGCGGCGATGGCTTGCGCCGGCGACTGCCCCGCCTGGGGCTGGAGCCTGAGGGCCTCCATGATGGCCGCGGGCACAGCCTCCACGGTGGTGAACTCCGCGAGCGAGATCCAGAAGACGCCGTCTGGGAAGCGTTCGAGGGCGTGGGCGGCTGCCTGCTGCGCCAGGCGTGACTTGCCGCTGCCCCCGGGGCCCGTGAGCGTGATGAGGCGATGGTCTGCGTCGGTGAGCAAGGCCGCCAGGCGCTCCAGGTCCTCCTCGCGACCCACGAAGCTGGTCACCTGGGCCGGGAGATTGGTTGGCACGTCGTCGAGAGTGCGCAGGAGCGGCCACTCCTGCTGCGGCCAGTGCGCCCGCGTGACCTGGAAGAGATGCTGCGGCTCACTGAGCCCCCGCAGACGGTGGCGGGAGAGATCAGTGACGCGGACCCCATCGCCGAGTTCGCCGCACGCCTCGAGCAGTTCCTCGGAGGCGAGTATCTGCCCGCCATGCCCGGCGGCGCAGATGCGCGAGGCGCGATTCACCTCGGACCCGAAGTAGTTCCCACCATGCTCGTGGGCCAGGCCATAGTGCAGCCCCAGGCGCACCCGCAAGTCCGGTAGCTGGTGCTGCGACCAGTCGTACGAGGCCAGACTCTCCTGCGACTGCAGGGCGAAGCGCAGCGCCGCCTGCGGGTGAGCGAACACGCAGAAGAAGGCATCCCCCTCCTGATGGATGACCTGCCCCCCAATGGACTGACACGCGTCGCAAAGGAGGGCGTTATGTGCTTCAAAGGCGGAGAGGAAATCGTCCTGGTGCTCCTCCCAGAGCACTGAGGAGCCCTCAATGTCGGTGAAGACCAGAGCCAGCGGTGAGGAGGCGTCCAGAGAAGCCATTGCAGCATTCCCCCATGCGGTCATTGGGCGCAGGGCTGGGTGACGCGACAGGTTCTTCGTTCGCGCCGGCCTGGATCCCTGCTGTCGCGGGGCCGCGTCTTGAGATGTTTCCTCGCCCAATCTACACAGGAGCAACCACTGGCGCCGCGTCGCGCCGGTTGCCTTTCTCCCCCGCCTCTGCCATAATGGGTGCCATTGCCGCGCCCGTGACGAACTGGAGGTTGTCTGATGCTGGACCGCAAACTCATCCGCGAAGCGCCTGACCTCGTGCGTGAGGCCATCCGTAACCGCGGCTCCGACTTTGACGTGGATGAACTGATCCGCCTCGACGAGCGCCGGCGGGAGCTGCTGGACGTCGAGCAGCTCAAGGCCGAGCGGAATCGCCTGTCCAAGCAGATCGGGGAGACGCTCAAGAGCGGCGGCCAGGCCGACGACTTGCGGGCACAGGTGAACGACCTCAAAGAGCGGATTGGGGCCATGGAGACGGAGTTGGCGGAGGTGGACGCGCTCTTCGAGCAAAGAATGTTAGAGATACCTAACATCCCTCTCCCGACCGTTCCCGTGGGTGGCGGCGAAGAGGACAATGTCGTCCTGCATGAGCACGGCGCCAAGCCCAGCTTCGACTTCGACCCTCTCCCCCACTGGGAAGTCGGCGAGCGACTGGGCATTCTCAACTTCGCCACCGCCGCGAAGATGGCCGGGGCGCGCTTTGCCTGCGACCTCGGCGGCGCGGCGCAACTCGAGCGCGCGCTGATGAACCTGATGCTCGACACGCACACGCGCCAGCATGGCTACACTGAGATCGGGCCGCCCTTCCTGGCCAACGCCCAGTCGCTGATCGGCACGGGCTCGCTACCCAAGTTCGAAGAGGACCTGTTCAAGACCACCGTCGGCACGTATCTCATCCCCACGGCCGAGGTGCCGCTGACGAACATGCACCAGGGCGAGATCCTCGAGGCCTCGGACCTGCCGCGGTGCTATACGGCATATACCCCCTGCTTCCGCAGCGAGGCCGGCGCAGCCGGTCGCGAATCGCGCGGCCTGATCCGCCTGCACCAGTTCAACAAAGTCGAACTGATGAAGTTCACGACACCGGAGACAGCCGACGAGGAACTGGAGCAGCTCACGCGCAACGCGGAGACGATTCTGGAGATGCTGGGCCTGGCGTACCGGCGCATCATCCTGTGCACCGGCGACATGGGCTTTGGCTCGGCGCGGACCTTCGACCTGGAGGTCTGGATGCCGGGCATGGGCCGGTGGGTGGAGATCTCGTCGTGCAGCCAGTACGGCGACTTCCAGGCGCGGCGCTGCGAAACGCGCTACCGGCCGGAGCCCGATGGCAAGCCGGTCTTCGTCAACACGATGAACGGCTCGGGGCTTGCCATCGGCCGGAGCCTGGCCGCGGTGCTCGAGAACTACCAGCAGGCTAATGGCACTGTAGTGGTCCCTGAGGCCCTGCGGCCGTACATGGGCGGCCGTTCGGAGATCAATCGGCCGCTGCCCTGAAAGGGTTCGGAATGCTGCCCGCCGGTGCCTTCGCCGTGGTCCTGATGCTGGGCGGCGCACAGGTCATGCTGCCCGCCCCGGCGTTCGTGCAGCAGGGCCGCGTGTGGGCGCCGGCGCGTGAAGTGCTGCAGCGCCTGGGCTACCATGTGCGGTGGCAACCCTCCCCGCGCGCGCTCATCGCCACCCGCGACAGCCAGAGCCTCACCTTCCCCGAGCTGCCGCCCCCGTGGCCGACTCCGACCACCGCCGACGAGGCGCGGTATGTGCGCCGCCTTGGTAACTTGCTCTATCTTCCCCTGCTCGCGCTACGCGCTCTGGACCTGCGGACGACGTGGGATGCGGGCGCGCGCCGCGTCACCATCCGGGACCCGGCGCCGATGCCAGTGACCCTCGCCACCATCCTCAACAGTCCCGCACAGTGGCTCGATCGGACCGTCACGCTGGCGGGCGAGTACCTCGGTTGGGACGCGTATCCCTTCTGCTACGCGACGCGGCCGGGGCCCCCCGTGGCCAGCGGCGACTGGGTCCTCGGCGGCGCCGACGGCGCGATCTACTGCACCCCCGCGCCCATCGCGGCGACCTTCACACGGACAGGCCTCGCGACAGTGCAACCGGCTGGCCCGGTACTCACCCCATACGCCGCTCTGGGACGCCGTATCAGCGTCACGGGTCGCGTGGCCCTGGCGCCGTCCGGCGTGCCGTACCTGCGGCACGAGAGCGTCACGTGGGTGACCGGGCGGGCGGGAGTGTCGTGCGAGTTGGTGCTCAATCAGCAGGCACGAGCGGCCGGCGAAAGGCTGGGCTGGGAACTGGTCATTCACAACCCGGGTCCGACCATCCTGGTCCTCCCACAGAGCAAGGAGATGCTCGTCTCGGTGGCCGCTCCGGGGGGCGCTCTCTACGTTTCAAAACAAAGTTTGCCTGATGAAACAACACTGAGGGAGCTCGCACCCGAAGCAGAGCAGCGCCTTCCCGGAGCATGGCCGATACCAACAGACGCTCCAGCGGGCACGTACGCGATCACGGTGAGCTTGGCGGAGGGATTGCAGAGCATGGCGCGGCGCTTCGAGGTTGTGCGTCCGGTGCGGGGTGAGGCCCCGTGACGCGCAGGGCGCTCAAGGTCGGTCTGCTCGTGCTGGCTGTGGGTGCGGTGCTTGGGGTGAGTGTAGGGCTGGTGACACGCTCTGCCCCCAGGACGCGACTGGCGATTTCTGCAGCAGTTGCTGCACCGCCGCCCGTGGCGCCAGAGGGGATCGTGTTCTCCCCCACCCCCCAGGAAGTGGCGGCCACCCCCGACGTCCTCCCCGCCGGGCTTGCCGCGGTGTACGCCTTCTACAACTTGGCTGAGACCGCCGGCGGTGGTGTCGTTACAGCAACTCTCAGCGTGGACGGCAAGCGGACGGGAGCAGTCCGACGGGAGGACATCCGTCCCGACGCGACTCGTCCCGGGCGCGGAACTGTTACCATACGGGCACCCAGGGGGAAGCTTGCACCGGGGATCTACGAGCTCGAGCTGAAGACCACACGGCGGCGGTTCCGGGCGAGCTTCGTCGCAGCCGCCAACGCCCCACAGATACTGGCGCAGGCGGCGCCCGCCGAAGCGGCTCTCGCACTGCCACAGCACGGGATTGCGCTCGGGGTAGGTCCGAAGGGCGAGCCGATGCGGCCGACGAGCCGTGTTGGGGCGCGTGTGCGCGTGTACTACGTGGTGAGGTACGAGGGGGCTGAGCCGGGGATGGCCGTCTGCATCAGGTGGTGGAGCGGGAGGACGGAACTGCGGACCGCACGGCGCGAGGTCGTGCTCCCCTCAGTGAGCGGGTGGGCCCATGCCTGGATGCAGGCCGCGGACGGGCTCCCCCGTGGTACCTACGAAGTGACTGCGACGACCTCTGGCGATGTCGAGCCGTTGGCTAGAGACCGCTTTACGGTCGAGTAGGCCCCGTCAGACTTCTTCCCCAGGCGTGGTCAGCGTCGTCAGGAGCCGCTCCAGGTCATTCTGGTCGTAGTAGCGGATGTGTATGACGCCGCCACGCTTCGCGCCGGGACGGATGACCACTTTGGCGGCCAGCGCCGTCCGGAGACGCTGCTCGGCGGCAGCCACATGAGGATCGCGCGCCACATCGCGCTGGTCTGCAGAGTCTGCCTTAACCGCCGTCGCGGCAGGCCGCACTGCAGTCTCCTCCACAGGCGAGATCTTCTCACGCACCAGGCGCTCGGTCTCCCGGACGCTGAGCCCCTCCTCGCGCACGACCTTCACGATCTCCTCGTAGCCTTCGTGCCCCACCAGCGGCAGTAGGGCCCGTCCGTGGCCCTCTGAGAGTGTGCCCGCGCGGATGTCCTCCTGCACCTCCTGTGGTAGCTCGAGGATCCGCATCGTGTTGGCCACAGCCGAACGGCTCTTGCCGATCTTCTTGGCCACGTCGTCCTGTGTGAGCCCGAAATCGGATACCAGCATGCGATAGCCACGGGCGGCATCAATGGCGTTCAGGTCGTCACGCTGCAGGTTCTCGATCATGGCGAGCTCGAGCGCCTGGGCATCGTCTGCGGTCTGCACCAGACAAGGGATCGTGTGCAGGCCGGCACGTCGGGCGGCGCGCCAGCGGCGCTCACCCGCCACCAGTTGGTATCCAGCGCCCACGGAGCGCACGATGACGGGCTGTAGCACCCCGTGCGTCTCAATGGAGAGCGTCAGTTCTTCGAGGGAACTGTCGTCTATTGCCTGGCGCGGTTGGAGCGGATTGGGCTCGATGTCGTCGAGGGCGACCTCAATCACGGCACGGCTCTGCGCCAGCGTATCCCCGGAGAGAAGATCACTTAGTCCCCTGCCGAGACCTTTCCTACGCATTGCCGAAGACCTCCTTGTAGAGCATCCAGTAGCGTTTGGCGCCGACGCTGTGTGGATCGTAGAGAACCGCCGGCATACGATGGCCCGGGGCCTCGGCTAGCCGGATATTGCGGGGGATCACCGTCTCGTACACACGCCCGCGGAAGGTGCTGCGGACGTCCTCCGCCACCTCCATCGAGAGGTTGGTGCGGGAGTCGTACATCGTGAGCACCATGCCGGCGATCTGGAGGGCGGGGTTGATCTGGGTCTGTACCAGGTTGATGACCTTCATGAGCTGCGAGAGGCCCTCAAGGGCATAGTACTCACACTGGATGGGGATCAGTGCCTTCTGTGCGGCGGCGAGGGCGTTCACCGTGAGGATGCCGAGAGAGGGAGCAGTGTCAATGATGATGATGTCATAGGAGGCGCGTACGGGCTCCAGGGCGTGCCTGAGGCGCGTGTCGCGAGCAATGGCGCTCGCGAGGGTCATGTCGGCTCCGGCGAGGTTGATCGTGGCCGGGACGACGTCCAGACCCTCCACACACGTCGCCACCGTGACATCCTTGAGGCTCGTGGGCTGTCCTCCGCCGATATCCGAAGTGAGGACATCGTAGAGACAGTGCTGGAGAGCACGCCGATCCACACCGAGTCCGCTGGTGGCGTTGCCCTGGGGGTCGGCATCAACTAGAAGGACGCGCTTGCCGTCGGTGGCCGCCCAGGCCGCGACGTTGACAGCCGTCGTGGTCTTGCCGACGCCACCCTTCTGGTTGATGATGGCGTAGATATCCTGCATACGGGGGCCTCCCCACGACGGCCTGGATCGCGGCGCCGAAGGCGCCGGGTCAGACACGCTGGTATAGGGTCAGCACCAGGGACGGTACGTCAGTACGGTCCGTCCGCAGTGCATTCAAACCGTCGGGGGTAGGACACGCGCCCGGTTGACGCCATAGCGCGACTGTGCCACCAGGTCTAGCCCAGTCGGCAGAGGAGGCTAGGGAGGGCTCGGCCGGGCCAAAGGCACGGATCAGAACCGTGCCGAATCGCCCCTGCATGGCCTCTGGCGGCCTGTGTAGGTCCACAAGCAACGATGTGCAGTTGCTCAGACCATGGCGCCGAATGGCGATATCCAGGAATTGTACCACACGCTGTCGCCGGTCCGCAAGCACAACTTCGAGTTCTGGCCACATGCAGCCCAGTGAAAGGCCTACAGCGCCGCATCCAGCGCCGAAATCGAGCGCAGGAGAGCTCAGGTGGGGACGCAGTGAGGGCGACAGTAGTTGGATGGCGGGAGCGACCAGGTTCTGTGCCAGGGAGAGGGGGTCGGCGTACTTGGTGAGTCCTATGTGATGCGAAGCCGGTGCCAGCCAGGACAAGAGCGAGGTGAGCGCGCCGAGGCGATCAGGAGCAACGCACAGCGCCAGGCGCTGCCGTAGGTCCGTCAGATAGCGGGCCAGACCGACCTGTTCGGTGGACTGTTTCACGTGAAACACCGGCAGGGGAGGGTGCGCAGATGCCCACAGCATAGCGCTCAGATGGCGCGAATGCAAGGAGTTCTTCAGTTCTGGGCAGATGAGGGGGGAATCATCGGGCTGACCGTGCGGAGGATCTGGTCGGCCGAGGTATTCGTGGGGTCATCCACAACGGCAGCCTGCGCCTCGCTCTGGGCTACTTGCAGCCAGGCCATAGCATTCTCGAGTGCGTCAGCCTGCATCGCGGCGGCGGCGCGGATATACGCCGTCAGGGCGAGACTGGCGTGCGCAAACGCCCGCAGGCGAGCCGGGGTGCGGATGCGCTGGTCCATGAGTTGCTTCCCGGGGGGCAGCCTCCGGCCGATCTCAATGGTCTTGCGGAACCACTCGTCGGCGAGGTCCAGTTCGCGCGTCTGACCGTTCTCTGCACGCGTCACCAGGTCCTGGATTGACTGCATGAGGGCCGGGTCGCCAATGCTCAGGTAGGTCGTACCCATCGAGAAGGCGGCCAGACCCATATCCGGGTCGAGTTCTAGCGCCTTCTGGTAGTGCTGGCGCGCGTCATCGAAGCTCGCATGGAGCTGGGCCTGCAGACCGAGCCGATATTCGCGCTTGGCGCGCTGCGCCGGTTGCATGTAGATGGCGATGGGTATCGCCGCGGCAAGCGCCAGCAGCAACACCGACCCGATCAGACCACCGACGAAGCAACCTCGGTGAGAACGGGCGGGTGGAAGCTCCTCTTCGAGCGGCTCAGGAGCGTGTGAGGGCATACCGGGAGCGGTGGACGGCAATGGAGCTGTCCCGAGGCGCGCGCAGCGCGGGCAATGCGTCTCCAAGGGACGCAATGCATAGCCGCATCGCGGGCAGACGCCCGAGGAGAGCATGGGCAGATCTCCCGCGGAGTTGTCGTCCGATGGTGGTGCGTTCTGCGGCTTGTCCGCTTTGGCAGGCGGGATGCCTGCAGATGGAGGAGGGGACAGCGGGCCACTTGGCTCGAACTCAATCTCCAGCACACTGTCGGAGGACGCCGGCCGCTCTCCGCCGTCGTCATCAAAGCTGATGTCCAGCACATCGTCGTGGTCGTCTCTCATCGCAGGACCATAGGAGGCATCTTTGTATATGTTTAACGTTTTATCTTGTACTAACGACGGAACCAGGACAGCAGACCCTTCCTTGGATCGCGCCGTTCAGGTGCGTACTTCATGTCGGCAAGGAGCACAGTCAGTTCCTCCGCCCGCTCCGCATCATCGTATAGCAGGCAACCCGGCAGGCGCTCGAGCGTGCCCTCGCGCCAGGCGAAGACTGCGAGCAGTTGCTGGACAGGATCCAATACAAGCGCAACATGACGCGGGTGGGAGAAGAAGTTCTCGTGGATGAACCGGTCGTGGGCGGACAGGAAGGGCCCAAACCCGGGGTGGGTGTGGTACCACCCCACGATGCAGAGGCCGTCGTCGCGCTTGTCGAGGGCGGCATGGATGCGGTCCCAGGCATCGTGGGTGAAGGTCACATGGGTCAGGCTGGACTCGTTGCTGTCGGCGATGACGATGTCCGCCACCCGCGTCATGGGTCCGCGGGGCGTCTGGACGAAGTCGCCCAGCAGAACGCCGGCCACCTCACGGTCGGTACAGTCACTGCCGTGCCCGATCATGTCATAGAGCGTATCGGCCGCAAAGGCGGCGAGCGGCGAGGGCGGGGACTCCCCCAGCAGCGCCACGCGGACGCTCTCATCATGCCAGGGATCCCAGTCGCGCAACGTCTCCTGGTCGCTGGAGAGCTCCAGCATCAGATCGTCGTCGCCGGGAGGATCCGTGGCGTTCACGGTGACGGCGCTCCCGGGGTAGTTGGTGGGGGCTCTGACGCCGCCGGCGGGGGAGAAGGCCCGGACGGCCCCGACTGTGGAGCCGCCTCCGGAGCAGGCGAAGGAGAGGAGGCCTCATGCCCCTGCTCGGCCTGTGACAGGTCGAGGACGCGGTCGCGGATGGCGGTCAACTCATGCGACATCCCGCTGACCTGCTCGTTGAGGCCAGCAACCTGTCCCTTGAGCACCCGCACGTCGTTGTAGGTGGCGAGGGACACGCCGATCAGAAGCGCCAGCAGGAGACCGATGAGGCCCAGGGCCCAGGTGATGCCGCGGGTCGGCACGTCTGGCGCCGGCGCAGGGATGATGATCGGTGCCGGCTGGGGCGCGGGCGCAGCCGAGGCGCTCTGCGGCGCGCCCGCTGCGGCCCACTGGACGGCCACGGTATGCACGTCAGGCTCCTGCGACAGCTCCTGGCCGTGCCAGGTGAAGCAGCCCCAGGACTTGGCGAGTGGATCGGCCACGACCGCCACCTGCCAGGGGGTGTTGAAGAAGTTCTGGTGGATGAACAGGTCATGCCCCGAGAGGAACAGCCCGAACCCGGGATGACTGTGGTACCAGCCTACGATCTTCAGGTCGGGGTACTCGTTGTCCTTGACGGCGTTGATCTCATTCCAGGTCTCGTGGGTGAAGGTGACACTACCGCGAGAGTGCGCCATGGCGTGACCACGGATAGCGGCCTCGACCAGCACGACTGGCCGCGGGCCATCTATCACCGAGCCCACGAGGATGCCGCCGATCTCATGCTCCGGCTCCTCGGCGGCGTGGCTGTTCACATCAGCCAGGGCTGTCTCGAGCACGAAGACGGCCGGTCCGGTGCTAGACTGCTGCACATCTTTGTCAGAGTCTTGAGCCTCAAGTTGTACATCCGTATCCAGGACGTCGGGATCGTCCATCAGGCAATGCTCCCCAGCGCCAGCTCACGGTCGGCGCGCAGCAAGTAGTACTTCATGGTCATTCCCTCGCGGCCGGTGATGATGTCGTAAGGTGGCAAGCCCAGCTCAGCAAGGGTGCGGTCGAGGTAGTCCTCACTGCCGTCCAGCTTGTGCGTCAGTAGCGGGTCGCAGACTTCGCCGCAGTCCGGGCACGTCGCCTCGGCAATGGTGACCTTGCCCAACGAGCGGAAGAAGTCGCGGGTATGGTCACACTTGGGGCAGTGCAGCCGGGTGCACAGCTCGCGCTCGAACTCGACCTGGGCGTGCGGCCCCACCTCGGCACGGACGAGGTCGAGCATCTGACGGCCAGTCACGTCGCCGACCCCGTAGTCAGTGTCGACGACATCGTACATCTGTTCGTGTGCGGGGCAGTCGTCGCGGCGCTGATAGGTGATGAGGTATGAATCGTGGGTCAGACCGTTGAAGAAGAAACCGCGCCCGGCGAGGTCAGGCAGGTTGCGGTCGGCGTGGAGGAGCTTGATGCCCTCTTGCACCTGGATGCCGCCGATGATCGAGGCAATCGTGGGAGTCGTGGGCACCTTGCCCTGCAGCACATCATCGCGCGAGAGCAGAGCGCAGGAGCGCCGCTGGCTGAGCAGCTTGTAGTCCAACTCGGACATGGTGCACTCGTAGCACGGAGCCTCCTCGCCGGGGACGAACACCCGGGCGACCCCCTGCATCAGCTCAATCGCCCCGTCAATCCACGGGCGTCCGAGCTTCCAGCAGTTCGCGTTGATGGCGACGCGCGCTTCGCGGTTGTCCAGCGCGCCGAAGACCAGGTCCATCTCGCGGAAGGCGCCGAGGCCGAGGTCGTAGTTGATATCGCCCACCAGCGCTTGGGCGCGGACATCGGGGTTGACTTCCATGACGCGCTCGGCGGCGACCTCGGCCTTGTGGCGGCCGCGGTCACCGGCGCGGAAGAGGATGGCGCGGGTGAGGTTCGTGTCCTCGATGGTGTCGAGATCGGCGATGAGGATACGGCCGACGCCGAGGAGGGCGAGGTTCTTAAGGATCTCGTTGCCGAGGGCTCCGGCCCCGACGACCAACACACGCGCCTGGCGCAGGCGCTCCTGATCCCACCACGGGATCAGCCGCAGCCGATCATAGCGGTCTTCAGCCAGCTCGACCTGCAGTTCGTCCTGTTGCTCGGGCACAGGCGGTCTCCTCGGGGAGGGATGGCAGCGGCGGGCTGTCAGCCGGCAGTGATCTCCGGCTGCAGGCGGAGGACGTCGCCATCCTTCACTTCGGCTTCGGCCAGCGTCTGCTCGTCGGTGAGCTGCTTGCCGGAGGCCTTGTGGTGGAACTTGTAGCTGAGCGGCTGACCGTCGGGGCCCGTCACGGGCAGGGCCATCATCTGCACGAGCTTGGCGATGATCCGGCGCACCGGCGCATCGTCAGGCAGCGAGGCCTTCTGCTCCTTGCTGCCGGTGGTGTCCATGATGACCACATTCACCTTACCCATGTCTGCCTCCCTGTGTAGACCTGTATAGGCTTTCTCGCTAATCTGTGACAAATGTGTACCGTACTCAGCGCAACTCTATGTCAATGTCGCTAAGGTCATCCTGCGGTCTCGGCTGCGGCTGGGGGACGGGCGCGGGCGCTGCAGAAGGCGCAGACGGGACCGGAGCGGCGCCCCAACCGGGAGCCGAGTATGGCGGCGGTGCCATGTAGGCGACCGGGGCGACGACCCCACGTGCTACCGACTTAGCGACCACAAGCGAGGTGATCAGCGCAACCAGAAAGGCTACCACGGCTGCCGCCACCAACCACATCCATGGCTGCAGCGTGAACGAGGGTGCGGGTGGCGAGGCAGCCGGGGGAGCCCCGGGCGCGCCGGCCTCGGGTACCGCCGCTGCTGGCGGAGGCGTCGCGCCCTCGGCAGGTGCTTCGGCCGCCGCCGGCGCATCGAGTGTCGAATAAGTTAGCTTTGCCTCATCTAGAAAGGCCATCGCATCATCACTAGGGATGGCGAAGCCCATGTTCTCGGCCTTCTTGGCGACCAGCGTCGCCACCCCGACGACCTGCCCCTGATCGTTGATGATCGGGCCCCCGGAATTGCCCTGGTTGAGCGCCGCGTCTATCTGGACGAACTTCTGGCCGTCAATGTCGCGGCTGGCCGAGGAGACGATGCCCTTGGTCAGCGTGTCGGACAGGCCGAAGGGCGCGCCGATGGCCGCGACTTCCGTTCCCTGCTTGAGCTTGGCGGAGGAGGCGAAGATCACGTTTGGCAGATGCGGGCGGTCCACGCGCAGCACGACCAGGTCGCGCGTCTCGGAGGCCTTCACCAGCTCGGCCGGCAGCTCGTCCCCGTTGGCGAGCTTGACCGTGGCCTTGGTGGCCTTATCCAGCACGTGCTTGTTGGTGAGCACATAGCCCTCGCCGTTGACGATGAAGCCGGTGCCCATGCGCTTCTCCAGCATCACGGTGACGACAGCATCGCGGATCTTGTCGGCGGCCTGCGCGAAGTCCGCGTGGGCCAGGGGGCAGGCGCACAGCAGCGTCAACAGCACCACCACCGGCAGCAGCGGGCGCGCGCCTGGGGACCATCGGCGTCCGGACATGAGCCATCCCTCGCTTCCTGGAGCACGTCATGCCACATATACGGCCAACGGGCGGTCATCCACCGGCAGGGCCGAGGCATGGGCTTCGGCCCACGCCGCCGCCTCCGGGTTGAGCACGTCGTCGGGGTTGTACAACCGGAACTGGATCATCTCACCGACGCGCAACACGAGGTCGGCCAGCGACTCCGAGGGCGTCCAGCCACCGATGCACACGCCGCCCCCGTCGCTGGCGGACAGGATATTCGGGTGAAAGATCAGGGTGCGCCAGATGATCTGCGGCGGCCGCCGCGGGTAGTCGCGGTGCAGGTAGAACTCGCCCTGGTGGCGATCAGCCAGACCGGGCTCGGCCGCCCCCGGCGCCCAGACCAACCCGCGACAGGTGTAGGTGACAAGATAGCGGTCGGGCGGGTTGCCTTCGGCGTCACAGGTGATGAAGTCGGAGGCGCGAACGAGTTCGCGCATGGCCGCCATGTCGGCATGCAGCCGCCGCAGCCGCGGACTGGAGGAGGCTGGTTCGTGAGCGATCATAGCCAAGTAAGCCAACGTCGGCAGTAGAGGGAGAGTTCCACATGAAGACAGGGGACACCTGCCGGCGGCGTGGGGGAGGAGGCGTGCATGCGCGTGAGCACCGGTGTGTGTCTCCCCTCCGGGGCTCTGGCCACAAGGGGAGAGGGGGCGCCGTGGTCCACGGGCTGCCGCCCGGGGCTACTATCTATCGCCCGCTTCGCGGGCTGACGGCGACGGCCCTTGGCGCACTGCCTCCCGCCTTGCGGCGCCTCCGGCCTATGGTGTACGATGGCACACGCCAAGACAGCCACGGCCCGCAGCGACCGTGGCGGGAGTTACTGTACCCGCTCGCTAGGGCTTCGGGTGGGTGGCATCGCCGTTGGGCCAGAAGTGCCAGGCGGCGATGGCGACCTTGCCCGTCGCGCTGTCATAGCCGCCGTCGGGCTTGAGCCACTTGGCGTGTCCGTCAAAGAAGGTGCAGTTGATGCCGTCATTGTGCGGGCACGGCACCAACCCGGGCGAGTAGAAGACGCCCTGACCGTGACCATTGGTGCCGCCCGAGCAGTTCAGGTAGATGTTATAGTTGTCCGCCATCATGAGTTGCTCAGACGGGGATGAGATGCTGCCGAGGCTCAGGCCAGTGCCGTGGGAGGTGCTGAAGCCGTAGCCCGGGTAGGTCGTGCTACGGCTGGGGCAGATGAAGACCTGGGTGTTCTTGCAGTAGGGGGCAATGAACTGATACCAGTACATCCCGGCTTCAGACCCCTGGTTGCCGTATATGACATTGGCCTCGTCGAAGTCCTGCGCGTACGACAGCGCCGCGAGAGCAAGCTGCTTGACGTTCGACAGGCAACTGCTCTGCCGCGCTTTCTCGCGTGCCTTGGCAAAGACCGGGAAGAGGATCGCGGCGAGGATCGCGATGATGGCGATGACGACCAGTAGCTCAATGAGTGTGAAACCCTTGCGCATGTCAGTACCCTCCTTGCAGTTTGCCGGCTGAATGTGCGCGCACTTCGTTGTGCGCAGTTCGCACACCTGCAGACGCATCGCGTTCTCTGCAGATTGCACCAGTTTCTGTTGAGTCCCGGAAAGGCGTGCCAACCGTGCCCATGAACGACCAGTACAACTTCACCGACATCGAGCCCAAGTGGCAACAGCGCTGGCGCGAGGCGAAGCTGTTCAAGGCCGAGCCCGACCTGGAGCGCCCCAAGTACTACGGGCTCGAGTTCTTCCCCTATCCCAGCGGCGCCGGGCTGTCTGTGGGGCACTTCAAGAACTACGCCCCCACCGATGCCTTCCTGCGCTACAAGGCCATGCGCGGGTATAACGTGCTGCACCCGATGGGCTGGGATGCCTTCGGCCAGCCGGCCGAGAATGAGGCCCTCAAGCGCCAGCGCAACCCGCGCGAGATGGTGCCCGAGTACGCCGCCAACTACCGGCGCCAGCTCGAGCTGATCGGCCTGTCGTATGACTGGGATCGGGAGATCAACTCCTCCGACCCGGCGTACTACCGCTGGACGCAGTGGATCTTCCTGAAGCTGTATGAGGCGGGGCTGGCCTATCGGGACACCGCGCCGGTGAACTGGTGCCCGAAGGACAACACCGTGCTGGCGAATGAGGAGGTCGTGGGCGGGCGCTGCTGGCGGTGCGAGAGCCTGGTTGAGAAGCGCCAGATGCCGCAGTGGTTCTTCCGCATCACGGCGTATGCGCAGCGGCTGCTGGATGACCTGGAGGGGCTGGCCTGGCCCGAGGGCATCAAGGCCATGCAGCGCAACTGGATCGGCCGCAGCGAGGGCGCCGAGGTGGACTTCGCGGTGGAGGGTCGCGCGGACACGATCCGCGTCTTCACGACACGGCCCGACACGCTGTGGGGCGCGACCTTCATGGTGCTGGCGCCCGAGCACCCGCTGGTGGCGAAGATCACCACGAAGGCCCAGGCGAAGGCGGTCGCCGCCTACGTCGAGAGCGCGGCCCGCAAGAGCGACCTCGAGCGCACGGATCTCGCGAAGGAAAAGACCGGCGTCTTTACGGGGGCGTTCGCCGT